>QGUU01000043.1 GCA_003242525.1 Pseudomonadota bacterium
CCTCTATAGTGATGGCCGGGAACCCGCTGTACGCAGGCACGGGCAAAATCCAGACGACGTGCCCTTTCAGACCAGTCTGCTCTGCTCAACGGCTGCGGCAATAAAGGATGCGAAAAGCGGGTGCGGGTCTAGCGGGCGACTCTTCAGTTCCGGATGGTACTGAACGCCGATGAACCATGGATGATCAGCGTATTCCACTGTCTCCGGCAGCACGCCGTCAGGCGACAAGCCCGCGAATATCAGTCCGCACTTCTCCAACCGCTCCTTATAGTCGATGTTGACTTCGTAGCGGTGGCGATGGCGCTCATAAATCTGCGTGTCGCCATAGATGTCGGCAATCTTCGAGCCCGGCAGAAGCCGCGCCTCGTAAGCACCGAGCCGCATGGTGCCGCCGAGATCGCCAGCGGCCTGCCGCTTTTCCAGCATGTTGCCCTTCAGCCATTCCGTCATCAAACCGACAACCGGTTCGTCAGTCGGGCCGAACTCGGTGGACGACGCATTTTCGATGCCGGCCAGCGAGCGCGCCGCTTCAATGCACGCCATCTGCATGCCGAAGCAGATACCGAAATATGGCACCTTGCGTTCACGCGCGAATCTGGCAGCGTGAATCTTGCCTTCCGCCCCGCGCTCGCCAAATCCTCCCGGAACGAGGATGCCATGCACCTTTTCCAGATATGGTGCGGGATCCTCCTTCTCGAAAATCTCGCTCTCGATCCAGTCGAGCTTGACCTTGACGCGATTGGCTATGCCGCCGTGCGACAAAGCCTCGATCAACGACTTATAGGCGTCCTTGAGACCCGTATACTTGCCAACGATGGCAATGGTGACCTCGCCCTCCGGATTATGAATCAGGTTGGAGACGCCGATCCATGGCTCCATGCGTGGCTTGGGCGCCGGCTCTATCCCGAAGGCTGCAAGCACCTCGCCGTCCAGCCCTTCCTTGTGATAGGCGATCGGCACGTCATAGATATGGCTGACGTCGAGCGCCTGGATTACAGCCGACTCTCGCACGTTGCAGAATAGCGAAAGCTTTCGCCGCTCCTCCTTCGGTATCGCCCGGTCGGCACGCACCAGAAGTATGTTCGGCTGGATACCGATCTCCCGCAGTTCCTTGACCGAATGCTGCGTCGGCTTGGTCTTCAATTCTCCCGCGGCGGGAATCCACGGCATCAGCGTCAGATGCACATAGACAGCGTTGTTGCGCGGCAGGTCGTTGCCAAGCTGGCGTATCGCCTCCAGGAAAGGCATCGCCTCGATGTCACCGACGGTGCCCCCAATCTCGCAAATGACGAAATCGAATTCGTCGTTGCCGTCCAGGATGAAGTTCTTGATCTCGTCGGTAACGTGCGGAATTACCTGGACGGTGGCGCCAAGATAGTCGCCTCGGCGCTCCCGCTCGATAATGTTCTTGTAGATGCGGCCAGTGGTGATGTTGTCGTTCTGGTTCGCCGAGCGTCCTGTGAAGCGCTCATAGTGACCGAGGTCGAGGTCGGTTTCGGCTCCGTCATCGGTGACGAACACCTCGCCATGCTGGTACGGACTCATCGTACCAGGATCGACATTGAGGTAAGGGTCCAGCTTCTTGATGCGGGCGCGATAACCGCGCGCCTGCAACAGGGCTCCAAGAGCCGCCGCGGCAATGCCTTTTCCAAGGGATGAAACCACGCCGCCAGTGATGAATACATATCGCGCCATGGGACCTACCGCTTAACGCGGCCGTGCTGATTCCGCCAGAGGAAAAACCGCCGCGGAGGGTTTTTTCCGGCATAGCTTTCCGGGCCGGCCCTTTCCCGGGCACAGCCCAAACAAAAGGGCCGGCTGCAGCCGGCCCGATTGGCAATCTTCCTCGCCTCAGAGGATAACGACCTTGGCCCCCAGCCGGACGCGGCGGTAGAGGTCCATGACATGCGCATTGATCATGCGGAAGCAGCCGTTCGAGGAACTGGTCCCGACCGTATGCGGCTGGTTGGTGCCGTGGATCCGCAGATGCGTATCCTTCTTGCCCTGATAAAGATAGATAGCGCGGGCACCGAGCGGATTGTCGGGTCCGCCGGGCATGCCGTCCTTGTACTGCCCGTAACGCTTCGGCTCGCGTGCCTGCATCTCCTTGGTCGGGATCCAGCGCGGCCACTCCTGCTTGTCGCCCACCGTTGTGGTGCCCTTGAATTGCAAACCCTCCCGTCCGACAGCGATTGCATATCGACGCGCCGTGGTAGGCGACTCTACGAGATAAAGCCGGCGCTCACTGGTATTGATGACAATGGTGCCCCTTTCATAGCCGCTGAACTCGACCACTTGCGGTTCGAATTCGGGCTTCACCTTGAACGGCTTGCTGGCTTGCTGCTTGGCGAGCACGGCATCCAGCGCGCGGGTTTCCGGCAGATAGGACATGGTCGCGGCCGAGCCTCCAAAAAGGCCGGTGAACAATCCCGCCCCTGCCGAAGCCTTCACCTGCCTCGGTTCGGAACGAAGTTCGCCATTGTTGCCGGAGAGTACAACATTCATCACCTCCGCCGGGATTGCCTCCTCCGCTTGTTCGACAGGCTTCTGGGGCACGAGCTTCAGTGCCTTCCGCGATGGCTTTTCGGGTGAGTCGGCGGCTTTCGCGCTCTTGGTCGCCAGAAAGGCCTCGCGCTTGGCCTGCGCCCTCGCCTTGGCCTCCTCGCGCAAGGCAAGCTTCCTTGCCTCCGCCGCCCTGGCTTTCGCAGCCGCTCTTTCCGCCCTGATCTGCGCTTCGAGCTCCCGGATGCGAGCGAGATCGGCCTCGGTGGGTTTCTTCTTCCTCTTGAGCTTCCTTAGCTCGGCGGTCGGACTCTGCGCCGCGACGAGAACGACATCGGTCGTTGCGCCAGCTGACGGCACCGGGGTCGGCTTGGCCGCATGGGCCGGCGTGCCGAAGCACAGCGCTGCTGCAAGTCCAGCAAGAATGAAGCTGCGAAGCTGCATGACGAGGGTCCGATCAGATATGCTTGTTGCCTGCGACACCGATGCAGCGCCTGACAGGTGCGGCGCCGCGCATGCCGCGCGCAAGCTATAATCGATTGAGCCGAACTCCCACAAGCGTTCCGGCAGGTCACGAGAGGTCGAATTCTCGTGAACGCACGGCATTTGCCGCCACTGTGTTCAAACAACAACAGACAGCGGTGGGCGAGCGAGCCGGCGCCCTGACTTACTGGTTCGGGACCTGCGGCTCGCTTGGCGTCTCGGGCTGGGCCGGAGCCATCGCGGGCGCTTCCGGAGCCATGGTTGGCGTATCCGTTTCCGCCGACGGAGCAGGAACCTCGCTCCCCGCAGGCGGCGTGGCGGCGTCCGTTTCAGGCGAAGGAGCGCTGTCCGCGCCCGGAAGCTGGTCAAGGATGCCCTGGCCGCCCTGCTGGGTCGCTGGCCCACGATCCAGGATATCGATCGGCTTCTCGCCGTAGCGGGCAAGGATCGACAGCAGAAGTGACGTAGCGAAGAAGAGCACCGCGAGTATGGCGGTGGCACGGGTGAGCGCATTGGCTGCGCCGCGCGCCGTCATGAAACCCGAACCGCCGCCAATGCCGAGCCCGCCGCCTTCGGACCGCTGCAACAGCACCACGCCGACAAGGGCGAGGACGACCATGAGATGGACGACGATCAGTACGGTTTCCATTATCGATCCCGGTGAGGCATTTGGCCGGCACAGAAGCGACGGCTAGCAAGAGGCGGCTGCATACAATGCTTTCATGGCATTTCCAAGCCCGTGGCCGGAATATGGAAATTCCCACGGGCTTTGCAATGGCCGACATGGGCTTCGGCTGCGCCGAACGAATCAGCCCTCACGATAGGCTTCCGCAATGCCAAGGAAATCGACAGCCTTGAGACTTGCCCCGCCGACAAGCGCACCATCCACGTCGGCAGTGGCCAGAATTTCACGCGCGTTGGAAGGCTTGACGGAACCTCCGTAGAGGAGGCGGATCTTCCCGGCATCCTCCCCAAGCATCTCCACCAGCTTCGCACGGATGTGACCATGCGCCTCGGCGATGTCGCCGACAGTCGGCGTCAATCCGGTACCGATCGCCCAGACCGGCTCATAGGCAACCATGGTGTTGTCGGGTGTCGCCCCGGGAGGAACCGAGCCGGCAATCTGGCGCGAAAGAACGGCCAGCGTGGTTCCGGCTTCGCGCTCGTTGCGGGTCTCGCCAATGCAGATGATGGCGACAAGCCCCGCCCGCCATGCAGCGATGGCCTTTGCGCGAACAAGTTCATCCGTCTCGCCATGGTCGGTGCGCCGTTCGGAGTGGCCGACAATGACGTGGCTTGCGCCGGCATCCCGCAGCATCTCGGCCGATATGTCCCCAGTATGCGCACCGCTTTCCTCGGGGTGGCAATCCTCGCCCCCCGCTCGAACCGGCGAGCCTGCCAGGACTTCTGCCGCGCGCCACAGCAGCGTGGCCGGCACACATATCACTGCGTCCGCAAGTTTTCCCAGGTCGCCCTTGAAACCGTCTGCGATACTCCTGAGTTCGCCGAGCGACGCTCCGGTGCCGTTCATCTTCCAGTTTCCGGCGACAATGGGGTGAATTCCTGGGGTCATTTGGCGGTCTTCCGGGTTGTTGGGCAACCCTCACTACCAAAATCAAGCCACAAAGCAATCGACACTGGCGGCGAAGGGCGCTATTGCCCATGCTTCAGGCAATTCGGACCTCAATATGCTGACTTTTCTGAGACATGCGGCTGGAACTTGGATAGCCAAGGCGTTGCTGCTTTTGCTTGTGCTGAGCTTCGCGGTATGGGGCATCTCCGGTCGCGTCATGGGCACCCTGGCGGGACACCATGCGGTCGTCACGGTAGGTGGAACATCCGTTTCCCTGAATGAATATCGCCTGGCCTACGACCGCCAGATCAATGTGCTTTCGCAGCAACTGGGGCAGCGACTGACGCGCGAACAGGCGCAAGCCTTCGGAATCGACAACCAGGTGCTCGCCCAACTTGTTTCCGGAGCCTTGCTCGACGAGCAGGCGCGCAAGATGGGGCTTGGTCTCTCCAAGGATCGCCTTGCGGAGCTGACCCGCAGCGACCCTGCTTTCAGAGGGGTTGGCGGCCAGTTCGACCGCCAGATGTTTGATTACATCCTGCGACAGGTCGGCATGCGGCCCGAGGACTATCTGAAGAACCGCGCCCAGGTCGCCGTTCGCCAGCAGATCATCGAGGCCGTGTCCGACGGGCTGAAGATGCCCGACACCTTCCTGAAGGCGGTGGCGCTCTATCGGGGCGAGGACCGCACCGTTGACTACCTGACCCTGCCGAGGTCGCTGGTCGAGCCCTTGGACTCGCCTTCGGAAGACGCGCTGAAGACCTATTTCGAGGCGAACAAGCAGAAATATGCCGCGCCTGAATACCGCAAGTTCTCCTATGTCCGCCTTGAGCCGCAGGACATCATGGATCTCGGCGCGGTCACCGAACAGGAAATCCAGGAGGACTACGAAAAGAACAAGGCGCTTTATACCACACCCGAAACCCGAACCATTCAGCAGCTTGTGTTCAAGTCGGAAGACGAAGCCAAGGCTGCGCTCGACTCGATCAAGGCAGGCGCCACCTTCGACAAGCTGATGACAGCGCAGGGCAAGACTGAAGAGGATGTGCTGCTCGGTACGCTGGCCAAGGACAAGGTCGCCGATCCGGCAATTGCCGACGCTGCCTTTTCACTTGGACCCAACCAGGTAAGCGATGTGGTCCGTGGCGCATTCGGCCCGGTACTGATTCGCGTTACCGAAATCCAGCCGGAGGTGGTGAAGCCGCTTGCCGAGGTTGCTGACGAAATCCGCAAGCAGATCGCATTGGGCGAAGCCAACCGGATCCTGCTTGATGTGCATGACAGCTATGAAGACGCGCGCGCGGCCGGCGATACCCTTCGGGAAGCGGCAGAGAAACTCAAGCTCAAGGTAGTGACCGTTGAGGCGATCGACCGCGCAGGCCAGCGCCCCGACGGTTCGATAATCAGGGATCTGCCGGCATCCGCCGCACTGATCCAGGCCGTCTTCGACGCCGAAACCGGAATCGAGAATGACGGCCTCGAGACTGCAAACAATGGCTACGTGTTCTATGAGGTCGACGGCATCACCCCGGCCCGGGACCGAGAGTTGGACGAGGTCCGTGAAAAAGTCGTCGCCGACTGGACGTCCGAGGAAGCGGTAAAGCGCCTTGCAGCGAAGGCTTCAGAACTGGAGAAGAGGCTGAAGGACGGCACTTCGCTCGAAGCCATTGCGGAAGAACTCCAGCTAGAGAAGCAGACCAAGCGCGGCCTCAAGCGCGAGTCTGATGATGCCGATTTCGGCAAGGCGGGCGCGGCCGCAATGTTCGCCGTTCCCGAGGGCGGCACGGGAGTTATTCCGGCCCCGACGGGCGATGCGGAGATCCTGTTCAGGGTGGCTGAGGTGTTCGAGCCTGCAGGTGCCGACGCAAGTTCCGTGCCCGACGAAGCGCGCAGGGCGTTCTCTGCGGGCATGGCGGACGACCTGCTCGACCAGCTCGTTGCCAGGCTGCAGACACAATATGATGTCCGCATCGACCAGATCGCGCTTCAGCAGGCGATGGCGCAATGACCACGCTGAAGCCTCATATCGCCAAGGTCGCCACCGGCCAGTCGCTCTCCTACGAGGAAGCGCGCGAAGCCTTCGACATTATCATGTCAGGCGATGCAACGCCCGGCCAGATCGGCGGATTCCTGATGGCGCTGCGGGTGCGGGGGGAAACGGTGGACGAGATTTCCGGCGCCGTAGCCACCATGCGCGACAAGATGCTGCGTGTGGAAGCCCCTGCCGGCGCGATCGACATAGTAGGCACGGGTGGCGACAATTCGCACAGCGTCAATATCTCCACTGCTTCGGCGCTCGTCATTGCCGCCTGCGGCGTTCCGGTGGCCAAGCACGGGAACCGGGGCCTTTCGTCCCTGACCGGAGCCGCCGACGTACTGACAGCGCTTGGCGTGAAGATCGACCTGACGCCGCAAGCGATCAGCCAGTGCATCAGCGACGCAGGCGTCGGTTTCATGTTCGCCCCGGCGCATCATCCCGCCATGAAGCATGTCGGTCCCACGCGGGTGGAGTTGGGGACACGAACCATCTTCAACCTGCTTGGTCCGCTGTCCAATCCTGCAGGCGTCAATCGCCAGATGGTTGGCGTGTTCGCGCCGGAGTGGATCATGCCGGTTGCGGAAACCCTGAAGGCGCTTGGCGCAGAGCACGCATGGGTGGTCCACGGTGACGGCTATGATGAGATTACCACCACGGGCGAAACGAAAGTCGCCGAGCTTCGAGGCGGCGAAATTCGCGCCTTCACGCTGACGCCCGAAGCCGTTGACCTCAACCGCCACCGGAAGGAAGACCTGCGCGGCGGGGATGCAACCTACAACGCAGCGGCGCTGCGCGACATGCTTTCAGGCAAGCCCGGCGCATACCGCGATACGGTGCTGATGAACGCCGGCGCCGGACTGGTCGTTGCCGGCAAGGCAGCAAGACTGGAAGATGGCATGGAGGCCGCGGCTGCAGCCATTGACGGCGGCAAGGCTCTGGCCGTGCTTGATACGCTGGTACATGTCTCGAACCGGTAGAATGGTGGATATTCTCTCCAAGATCGAAGCCTACAAGCGCGACGAGATCGCCGCGGCCAAGGCGCGACTGCCGCTAGGCGATATAAGGGCAAGGGCTGGAGAAGCGGACCCGCCGCGCGGCTTTCTTGCCGCGCTGGAGGCGACCCGCAAGGCAGGGCGTTTCGCCCTCATCGCCGAAATCAAGAAGGCCAGCCCCTCGAAAGGCCTCATCCGCGCTGACTTCGACCCGCCCGCCCTGGCCCGCGCCTATGAGGCGGGTGGTGCCGCCTGCCTTTCGGTGCTGACCGACGCGCCGTCGTTTCAGGGAGCCCCGGAATTTCTGGTTGCCGCGCGGCAAGCTACCGCCCTGCCCGTCCTGCGCAAGGATTTCATGTTCGATCCCTATCAGGTCTATGAGGCGCGAGCCCTGGGCGCCGATGCCATCCTCGTTATCATGGCGGCCGTGGATGACGCACTGGCGCGCGAGCTGGAAGAGGTCGCCTTCTCGCTCGGCATGGACGCGTTGATCGAGGTGCATGACGAAGCCGAGATGGAGCGGGCGCTCAAGCTGTCCTCCCGCCTCATTGGCATCAACAACCGCAACCTGCGCACCTTCGAGACGACGCTGGAAACCTCCGAGCGGCTGGCCGGTATGGTGCCGGACAACCGTATCCTGGTCGGCGAAAGCGGTATCTTCACCCATGCCGACTGCCGACGGCTGGAGAAGGTTGGCATTGGCACATTCCTGGTCGGCGAAAGCCTGATGCGCCAGGCTGATGTGACGGCAGCAACGAAGTCCCTTCTCGGAACGAATTCGTCTCCCGGAGCCTCAACATGACCGGCCTTACCCATGTCGGCGCCGATGGCGCCGCCAACATGGTCGATGTGGGCGAGAAGGCTGAAACCATGCGCACGGCCGTGGCCGAAGGCATCGTCACGATGCAAGCGGAGACCCTTCAGGCCATTCTGGCGGGTGACGCGAAAAAGGGCGACGTGCTGGGCACAGCCCGAATTGCCGGCATCATGGCAGCGAAAAGAACCCATGAGCTCGTTCCGCTGTGCCACCCATTGCTGCTGACGAAAGTCTCGGTCGACATCGAAGCGGATGAAAGCCTGCCTGGGCTCAGGGTCACGGCCCTTGCACGCGTGACGGGCAAGACGGGCGTGGAGATGGAGGCGCTCACCGCCGTATCCGTCGCCTGCCTGACCATCTACGACATGGCCAAGGCACTGGACCGGGCCATGACCATCTCCGCCATCCGGCTCGTCGAGAAAACCGGCGGCAAATCCGGGGATTACCACGCCGGAAAGGCGGGAGAGGCTCGCTGATGGCGCTGCTTCCGGTCACTGAGGCATTGCAACGCCTGCTTGACGATGTGGAGCCCCTGCCCGCTGAAACCGTGCCACTTCACGAAGCTTTTGAGCGGGTGCTGGCCGAACCTGTTACGGCACTTCGGACCCAGCCCCCCTTCGACGCGTCGGCCATGGATGGCTATGCTGTGCGCGCGACCGATCTTGCTCGCACACCCGGCCGCCTTTCGGTCATCGGAACGGCGCCGGCCGGGCACGGCTTCACCGGCATGGTCGGCGAAGGCCAGGCCGTCCGCATTTTCACTGGTGCACCCGTACCCGCAGGCGCCGACACAATTGTTATTCAGGAAAATGTCCGGGACCTGGGGGAAGGCCAGATCGAGATACTTGAACCGGTACAGCACGGCCGGCATATCCGCCGCGCCGGCCTCGACTTCCGGACCGGCGACAGGCTCCTCGACAGGGGTCGAGTGCTCGATGCGGCCGCGCTTTCTCTGGTCGCCTGCGCCAATCAGCCATCCGTTTCCGTTGTGAGGCGGCCCCTGGTTGCCATCATTGCAACCGGCGACGAACTTGTTTTGCCTGGCAGCACGCCCGGGCCGGACCAGATCATAGCTTCCAACGCCTTTGGCGTTGCGGCGGCAGCACATGCGGTACACGCCCGTTCGCTCGACCTGGGAATTGCCGCTGACCGGGCTGATGCCATCACCACGCTTGTCCACAAGGCGGTGAATGCCGGCGCCGACGTCATTGTGACGCTTGGAGGCGCCTCTGTAGGCGACCACGACCTCGTTCATGACGTACTGACCAGAGAAGGCATGGCGCTTGACTTCTGGAAAGTCGCCATGCGTCCGGGCAAGCCGCTGATGTTCGGGAGAATGGGGAAAATCCGCTGCCTCGGTCTGCCTGGCAATCCGGTTGCCAGCCTGATCTGCTCGCAACTTTTCCTCAAACCGCTGCTGGCGCGGCTGGGCGGTCGCGATTTCCGTCAGGACATACGTGCCGCAAAGGCTGGCGCACCCATGGCGGCCAATGACCGGCGCCAGGATTATGTCCGCGCCACCGTACGGGAAGAAGACGGTGAACTGATCGCGACGCCGTTCAGCATCCAGGACTCCTCGATGCTCCGGATGCTCGCGGATGCCGACGGCCTGATCGTGCGCGAGCCGCATGCGCCCGCGCTCGACACCGGCGGGTCCTGCCACGTTCTCATGCTGCGATAGCGCGCCTTTGACTATCCTAAAGAACCGTCAACATATTCACTAAAGTTTAAACAGTTGCAGAACACAACTGGAACAGATAGTGTTTGTTCCGGGTTTGTTTTCCGATTCTGTCTCGACACCCTTGGGGGCGGCCGATGTTGACACGCAAGCAACACGAACTTCTTTTGTTCATCCATGGGCGACTCAAGGAAACGGGCATTCCGCCTTCCTTTGACGAGATGAAGGATGCGCTCGACCTGGCCTCCAAGTCCGGCATCCATCGACTCATTACGGCCCTGGAGGAGCGAGGCTTCATCCGCAGGTTGCCCAACCGGGCGCGCGCGCTGGAGGTGCTGCGGCTGCCGGATTCCATCGCGCCCGGGCTTAACGCGGCAAGAAGGTTTTCTCCGGGTATCATACAGGGCGGGCTGGGCCAGGCCAAAACCGGTGAAGCATCCCGGATGCCGGCCGCCGGCAATGACGATGACGCAGGTGCCGCCGTTTCCATTCCCGTCATGGGGCGAATTGCGGCTGGCGTGCCGATAGCTGCCATTGAAAACCGTACGCACTCTATTTCGGTGCCGCCGGACATGCTCGGCAGCGGCGAACATTACGCACTGGAGGTAAAGGGCGATTCGATGATCGAAGCCGGTATTTTCGATGGCGACACGGTCATCATCAAGAATATCAATACGGCGACGCCGGGTGACATTGTCGTCGCGATCGTGGATGATGAAGAGGCGACGCTGAAGCGGTTTCGGCGGAAAGGTGCATCGATCGCGCTCGAGGCAGCCAATCCCGCCTATGAAACACGGATTTTTGGTCCCGATCGGGTCA
>QGUU01000476.1 GCA_003242525.1 Pseudomonadota bacterium
GTCCTGGTGCCGGGAACGGCAAAGAAAAGGCTTCCGGGCCGAACCACCCGAGAATCCGACGCGATGGCGGTAACGGCCATGTCCGAAGAGGCCTCGACAGGCAGTATACCGGCAAAATCCCCTAGCTTCATGGAAATCCAGTCACCACACGAACAAGCGCGCCCGCTCTCGAGCCGGCGCTTGAAGAAGAATCACTGATAGGAGACCAGCGTTGCCGTATTTTCATGGCTGAAATCTGGCTCCACGCCAAGCATCGCGGCGGACCGTCGAATGATATTTCCCGCCATGACACCTGCGTTCGATGCTGCCGTCGCCCCCATCCCCGGCTTTTCCGGCTTGGGATCGTCCACGATGGTGAACACGACATATTCCGGGTCGTCTATCGGGAAGGCGGCGACGAAGGTGTTGAAGTTGTGGCCCTTGGAATATCGGCCGTTGATGACCTTCTCCGCCGTGCCTGTCTTTCCGCCGACCCTGTAGCCGGGAACACGCGCATTTCGGCCCGAGCCCCTCTCGGCGGTGAGCGCATAGAGGTAGCGCATGGCCGACGATGTATTTTCGCTCACCACCCTCTTGGCAACCTCCATCGCCTGCGCCGCCGTGCGCGGCAGGAAAGTGGGCTCGATCAGGAAACCGCCATTCATGAGCGCGGCACAGCCGACCGCCGTCTGCAGCGGCGTGGTCGAGACACCGTGACCGAAGGCGATGGTCACCGAATTGATCTGCTTCCACGTTTTGGGCTCCGTCGGCGTGGCGACCTCCGGCAGTTCCGTCTTCATCCGGCCGAGTACGCCCAGTCGGTGCAGGAACTCCCGATGCCCATCGACGCCGATCAGCATCGCCTCGCGGGCCGAACCGATATTGGAGGAGTAGACGAACACTTCCTCCACCGACAGCGGACGCCCCTTGCCATGATAGTCATGGATGGTTTGCCGCCCGATACGAAGCGGACGCGAGGCATCGAACATGGTGTTGATCGTCGCCTGGCCCGAATCCAGCACCATGGCCGTGGTGAAGCTCTTGAAGGTCGAACCCATCTCGTAGAGGCCGGCAGACATGCGGTTGAGCCGGTCCTTGTCTTGTGCATTGTAGGGATTGTTCGGGTCGAAATCAGGAACCGAGGCCATTGCCATGACCTCCCCGGTCTTGGCGTTGAGTACCACCGCACCAGCCGCAAGAGCCTGGTAGCGTTGCATGCTCGCAAGAAGCTCGTCATGCACGACATGCTGCACCCTCAGGTCGATCGACAGCCTGACCGGTGCCATGTCGCGCGCGAGGCCGACTTCCTGCAGGTCTGTCAATCCCTGATCGTCAAGGTATTTCTCCATCCCGGAGATGCCCTTGTTGTCGATATTGGTGAGGCCCACGACGTAGGCCGCCGTGCTGCCCGCCGGATAGAAACGCCGCTTCTCGGTGCGGAAGCCTATGCCGGGAATGCCAAGCCGGAGAATTTCGGCCTGCTGCTTCGGCGTGAGCTGGCGCTGCAGCCAGACAAAGCCAGCCCCGCTCTTGAGCTTGTGATAGGTCTGTTCGTAATCGATTTCGGGCAGGACCGTAGAAAGCTTTTCGATTGCCTCATCGGCATCGACGATGTGGCGCGGCTCGGCGAAAAGCGAAGCCGTCTTGATGTCGGTCGCCAGGACTTCGCCATTGCGGTCCACTATGTCGGGGCGCGATGCGGTGACACGGCTGGGTGGCGGGCCGGACGCTTCCGGATCCTGGAAACCGAGCCAGGCCAGCCGCCCCGCAATGGCTGCATAGATCAGCAGGAACACCGACATCGTCATGATGACGCGCGTCCGTATCCTGCCGCCGCCCGCCTTGCGCGCGCCGTCGACAACGATTGCGTTGTCGTCCGTCATGTTCTTGCGCCTGAGAAGCCGAGGCAGCCTCGGCAGCCGGCCGAAGGTGCCAGTCATTGCACGGCTCCGGTGATGGTGGGGTCCTGTCCGCTCGCGGCGATGCCATCGGGCGGATCTGCGGTCAGCTCCTCGATGGTCAGCGGCGGCCGGGCAGGCAGTTCGTCCAGCTTGACGAATTGCCGGGGATCGACCGGCTCCACCTCGAGCTGGGATTTGTAGAGTTCGACGAGCTTGGCAAGACGCCCCGGCTGGGAAAGCAGGCTCCAGTCCGCCTTGAGCAGGTCGATCGTGTCTTCCTCGGTATGGATCTGCGCCTGCAACTGGCGCACCAGCATCTTTTGCGCTTCGGCATCCGCCTTGATCTTGTAGGTCGCGGCAGCAGCAGACACCATTATGGCAATGAGGATGATATCGGTGGTTCGGAACACGGTATGCTACCTCTCGCCCGGCTGAGGAGCGCCGGGAAGTCTGGGAAGGCCGAAGGCGGAAAGATCGGCCGCACGGGCCGGAGCGTCCGTACGTACTGCAGCGCGCAGGCGAGCCGAGCGGGCACGCGGATTGGCAGCGAGTTCGGCTTCGCCCGGCGTGACATCGCGGCCGAACTTACGAAAGGTAAGGGCCTGCCCCCGTGCCTGGGGCAGATGCCGAGAGCCGGAAGGCGCCTCGCTGCGATCGGCGATGAAGCGCTTTACGATCCGATCCTCAAGCGAATGGAACGTCACCACTGCCAGACGGCCGCCCGGCTTCAGCACGCGTTCGGCCCCAAGCAGCGCCCGGGCCAACTCGCCGAGTTCGTCATTGACGTAGATGCGCAGGGCCTGGAATACCCGCGTGGCTGGATGGATACGGTCTCCCGGCTTGCGCCCG
>QGUU01000044.1 GCA_003242525.1 Pseudomonadota bacterium
CAGACCGGCAAGGTGGTGGCCCCCGACCTCTACATTGCCTGCGGCATCTCCGACGCCATCCAGCACTTGGCGGGCATGAAGGACTCCAAGGTCATCGTCGCCATCAACAAGGATGAGGAAGCACCCAGGTCGCGGACTACGGCATCGTCGGCGACCTCTTCACAATCCTGCCCGAACTCCAAAAGGCACTCTGAAGCGCGGGCTTAAGGAAAAACAGGCTGGCTCGGGGCGAGCATCGGCACCAAACAGGCCCCTTGGTTGTCATCGTGGTCGACCGCGGCCGCCACGGACGATGCCATTCATCGCCCCAGTAGCAGTGCCCAGTACCGCCATTCCGGATTCTGGCCGTCCCGCCTATAGGCGAGGCCGAAGCGTGCAAAGCGGGTGTCGAGCACGTTGCGGCGGTGAGGCGGAGAGTTCATCCACATCTCGAACAGGCGCGGCAGGTCCATGCGCCCCTGGGCGATGTTCTCGGCGGCTGCGCCCTTTATGCCGTTGCCCTTGACGCGAGAAACGAAATCCTTGCCCCAGCCTGTATCGTGGACCATGCGCCCGGAACTGGCCATGTAGCTTGCCTGCTGCAGTGCGGCCCTTTCCAGGTCCCTGTCCGGCATCAGAGGGGGTAGTCCATTGGCGGTTCGGTAGCCGTTGAGGATCGAAGCGGCGGCCGCGGAAGCGACGTCGCCTTGACCGGTCGGCCGCATGGAACCGCAGGCCGCAAGCGTGGCCAGTGCGCCGAGTCCCGCCAGCTGCAAGAAAACCCTGCGGTCAGCGTTGGCATGCGAGAAATGTCCCAGGGTAGCGAGATGGTTGGTCATGATCCGGGGAATAAGGAAAATCATGGCATTTGGCAGGCGGGCGGAGAAAAAAGATCCGTTGCGCCGACTTGCCCTCTCAAACAATTGAATGCCGGCGCAGGCCAACGGGCGACAAGCATGGCCGGATCGGCTATTCTGCGGCCTATCTTCGATATGGCGGCCTCGGGCGGCCATCGTGGCGATGACTGCCGGGCAATGCACGGAGGACGGTTATGGCCAATTTCCATGTCATGGCAGGTGCACGTGGAGTCCGCGTCCAACCCACGGTTCGGCAGATCGATTACGGCGATCTGGCGGAGTCCCTCAGGCTCGGCTTCGACGATTTCTGGCAGAAACCCTCGCACTATGTGTTCCTGTGCCTGATCTATCCTATAGTCGGTGTCTTTCTCATCCAGTCGTCATCCGGCGCGAACGCGATTCATCTCGCCTATCCGCTCATGTCGGGCTTCGCTCTGGTCGGCCCCTTTGCGGCCATCGGCCTTTACGAGATAAGCCGCCGGCGCGAACTTGGCCTCGAAAGTTCCTGGCGCCATGCTTTTGACGTCCGGCGCTCGCCCGCGCTCCCGTCGATTGCGGCGGTCGGCGCCATGCTGGTCGCCCTGTTACTCGTCTGGCTCTATACGGCGCAGTCCATTTACACGACCTTTTTCGGCGATCGACCTCCCGCTTCCATTGGCAGCTTTCTTGAGCAGGTCTTCTTCACGAGTGCAGGCTGGAAACTGATAATCTTCGGCAATATTACGGGTTTCATATTCGCAGTCATCGCCTTGGCGACCACGGTGATCGCCTTCCCGCTTCTGCTCGACCGCGACGTGGGAGCAGTGGCGGCGATTGAAACGTCGGCCAGGGCCGTCCTGGCAAATCCGGGACCGATGGCCATGTGGGGCCTCATTGTTGCTATTCTTCTCGTTATCGGCTCGATCCCGCTGTTCGCGGGGTTGGCGGTAGTCGTGCCGGTGCTAGGCCATGCCACGTGGCATCTATATCGAAAGGTGGTCGAGCCGGATGACGGCGAAGTACGGCGCCCCATGTAGTCAGGCCGCCGCAGGCGCGGGGGGAGGAGATACGCAATTCGAGCTGAGGGGCCCGGCGCTCTGCCGGGCGCCTGTCGGAAGTATCTCTCATCGTTCGATACCCGCCCAAATACTCATACGCGCGAAAGCTGGTGACAGTTCCGCTCGGTTCGGCTAAGTCGGCGGCGCCGGCGTCCTGCCGGTTCATCATTGGACATGGCATGGAACACAGAATGGCGGCATCGTCCGATACGATCGATTCGTTGGACAGGCTTCTACCGCGCTATGACGCCTTGCTCTGCGACGTATGGGGCGTCATCCACAATGGGGAGACACACTTTCCTGCTGCAGCCGATGCGCTGAAACGAGCGCGCGAGGCGGGGGTGGCGGTGGTTCTGATCACCAATTCTCCGCGCCGAGGGGCGGATGTCATCGATCAGATGCGCGCAATAGGCGTGCCAGACGGCACTTTCGACAGGCTCGTGAGTTCCGGGGACGTGACGCGCGACCTGATAGCGGAAGGTCCACGCCGTGTATTTCATATCGGCCCGGATCGCGACCTGAACCTGTATGACGGGCTCGATGTCGAACTGGTCGAGGAATTCGAAGCGAACGCAGTTGTCTGCACCGGCCCCTACGATGACGAGGTGGAGACGCCGGAGGACTATCGCGACCTGCTGACAAGGCTGCGTGCCCGGAACCTTCCCTTCATCTGCGCCAATCCCGACATAGTGGTGGAAAGGGGAGACCGGCTGATCTGGTGCGCAGGGGCCATCGCCCGTGACTATGCTCAGCTCGGGGGTCGTACACTGATAGCCGGCAAGCCGCACGCGCCGATATATGAAGCTGCGCTGAAGGCGGCAGCGGAAGCTCTCGGGCGTGACCTTGACCGCAGCGCGGTTCTGGCCATCGGCGACGGTATGATGACAGACGTAAAGGGAGCCGCCGACAACGGCTTCGACGTTCTTTACGTTTCCGGCGGCATCCATGCCAGCGAGTACGGGGACCCGCTGAAGCCGGACGGTGCGCTGCTTGGTGCCTTCCTCGACAAGCACGGCTATCGCCCCGTGGCGACCATGCCGAGGCTGCGCTAGGAAAGCATCCATGCCGTTCCAGCGCATTCCGGCCACGTCTCCCGTTCCTGCCCAATTGCGCGGCGGCGTGGTAGCCATCGGAAATTTTGACGGAGTTCACCGTGGTCACCAGGCGGTTCTGGGACGCGCTCTCGAAGAGGCGCGCCGTCTCGGTGTTCCGTCACTGGTCCTGACTTTCGACCCTCATCCGCGCAAGGTTTTTCATCCTGATCGGCCGCTCTTCGTGCTGACGCCACCCGCCATGAAGGCCCGCCTCGTGGAGGCACTCGGCTTTGATGCCGTCGTGGAACGGCCCTTTACCAGAGATTTCGCCTCGCAGTCGGCCGAAACGTTTGTCACCCATGTGCTGGTGAATTGCCTGGGCATTACTCATGCGGTCACTGGATTCGACTTCCATTTCGGCAAGGACCGGCAGGGCGGCCCGGCCTATCTGATGGCGGCGGGGGAACGGCATGGCTTCGGCGTGTCGTTGGTTGACGCATTCAGGGACGAAGGGGCGAAAGTCGTTTCGTCAAGTCGCATAAGAACCCTGCTGGAAGAGGGCGATGTTGCCCAGGCAGCTGGGCTTCTCGGCTATCGCTTCACGGTCGAGGCCGAAATCATCGGTGGCCAGAAACTCGGTCGAACGCTTGGCTTTCCTACCGCCAACATGGCCTTGCCGGCGGACGCGACGCTGCGCCACGGCATCTATGCGGTGCGCTTCCGCCGGGCCGACGGCACGATCCATGACGGCGTTGCGTCCTTTGGGCGGCGACCGACGGTGGACGACAGCGGCGTGCCGCTGCTGGAAACCTTTGTGTTCGACTTCTCCGACGATCTTTATGGCGAGGTCTGTTCGGTGTCGTTCTTCGGCTGGTTGCGTGGCGAGGAGAAGTTCGACGGGCTCGACGCGCTTGTGGCGCAGATGAAGCGCGACGAAGCCGAAGCGAGGGCGCTGCTATCGGGCGTGCGCCCCCTCTCGCAACTCGATGCCAGGATTGCCTTCTAGGCTTGTGCCTGCCCGGTCTTTCTCAGCGCCAGGCCGAGGGCGATGAGGGCCCAGCCCTGGAAGGTCAGATCAATGGCAAGAAACAGGCCGAGCACCCAGACGCTGTTGACCGGCCACTGAAAGGCGATGAGCAGCCCGGCGATGGCCGTGACCACGCCTGCCGTCACGAGCCAGCCTGAACCCGATCTCGACCATGTCTTGATGCCGATCCATATCCTCAGCAGGCCGGTTGCCAGCAAGGCTGCGGCCAGCAGGAGAGTCAGCACCGCGGAGGCCAGCAGCGGATTGTAAAACGCGAAGAAACCGGCGATGGCGTAGATCAGGCCGGCGAGAAACCAGTAGAAGAATCGGCCCCAGGTCTTTACGCCAAATGCGTGCACGATCTCGATCACGCCGGCGAGGAGCATCAGCCAGCCTATGAAGTATACCGACGCTATCGTGGCAACGAAGAGATTGCCCAAGGCGATCACGCCAAGGATCAGCAGAAGTACGCCAAGGGCCACGAACCATCCCCACTTTTCGCTGGCTGATCCGATGGCGGTTTTCATGGGTTCATCTGAAAGGGTCATTTCGTAATCTCCGTATTGGACGTTGGACCCAGTTGTGAAGGCTAACTCTGGGGATGAGCGGCGTCCAGCGACGTCAGCAAAGAAAAAGAAGAAATGAATCCGCGCATTTTATTCAAATTTTACCGACTCCCACGATAGCTGAGTTGCCGAGGGATAGCGTCAAGGTGCAGAGATGAAACGTTTCCGGATGATGGTGGCTGCTTCGGCGCTGCTTGTGTGCGATGTTTCCTGGGCTCAGGCGGGTGACGGGCCTTTGGGCTGGATATCCGGAGACTGGTATCTGACGGTGGGTGCGACGGGGCTCGTCGCTCCTGATTTTGAAGGCGGAAAGAAATACATGTTCAGCGCCCAGCCGATCATTTCGCTGGGCAAGGCGGGCAAGGAAGCTCGTTTCGTTTCTCGCAACGACAACATCTCGCTCAGCCTTTATGACAACGGCAATATTCGCACCGGCCTGACCGGCAAGATCCTGTTTGGGCGCGACGGAGATGACGCCGATGCCCTGAGGCATCTCGATCCGGTCCGCTCGGGTGGCGAGATTGGCGGTTTCGCCGAGATTTATCCGTCCGACTGGCTGCGGCTGCGAGGTGAAGTGAGGCACGGCATCCGGTCGCACCACGGCATCGTGGCAGATCTGGCAGCCGATGCGTTCTATGACCTCGCGCCCGGCGTGAGGATTTCCGGAGGACCTCGGGCATCCTTTGCCTCCTCGGATTATTTCGAGGCGTTCTATGGCGTCAACGCCACCGAGTCCGCAGCTTCCGGCCTGAGTGAATATCATCCCGACGGTGGAGTGAAATCCATCGGCCTTGGCGGCGCTGTCACCTGGAAGACGACAGACCGGGTGACGACAAGCCTGTTCGGCGAATATGCGCGCCTGAAAGGACCGGCAGCGAAATCCAGTCTGGTGCGGGAGCGCGGTTCGCCTGATCAGTTCACCATCGGCGTTTCTGCCAGCTATCGCTTTGATTTTACGATACCGTGAGCGAGACGCTTTATTCCTGCCGCTCTTTCCTCTAGAAGCGCGCCATGACACGTTTCCCGCGCGCCATTGCGATACGAATTACCGGCCCGGTGCTCCGGATGGCCTGACGGCCGTGGGAGCTGCCGGGATTTTTCGTGCGGGAGCCCTCGCGCTTTTTCCGAAACATGATAGGTGAACGCCGGGCGCTTGCGCCGGCAACGCATATGGCAGACCGATGACCGATACCGCCGAGACGATCGACTATTCCACGACGCTCTATCTGCCGCGGACGGATTTCCCGATGCGCGCGGGTCTACCGGAAAAGGAGCCACTGCTGGTCAAGCGCTGGCAGGAGATGGACCTTTACAAGCGCTTGAGGGAAACGTCCGCAGGCCGGCCGCGCTACGTGTTGCATGACGGCCCGCCCTACGCCAACGGCAACATCCATATCGGCCACGCGCTGAACAAGATCCTGAAGGACGTTATCACCCGCTCCTTCCAGATGCGCGGCTATGATTCCAACTACGTTCCGGGCTGGGACTGCCACGGCCTCCCGATCGAATGGAAGATCGAGGAAGAGAACTACCGCTCCAGGGGCAAGACGAAGCCGGATCTTTCGGACCCTGCGGCGATGGTCGAGTTCCGCCGGGAATGCCGCGCCTATGCGGAGCACTGGATCAAGGTGCAGGGCGAAGAGTTCCAGCGGCTGGGGGTCGTTGGCGATTTCAAGAACCCGTACCTCACCATGAGCTACCATGCCGAGGCGCGCATCGCCGGGGAGCTTCTCAAATTTGCCATGTCCGGCCAGCTCTACCGCGGCTCCAAGCCGGTGATGTGGTCCGTTGTGGAGCGCACCGCACTTGCCGAGGCCGAGGTCGAGTACCAGGACTATGAAAGCGACACGATCTGGGTGAAGTTTCCAGTTACCGGAGCTGGTGGTATCGGCCGCGGGTCGGGCGATGAGGCGGCCGCAGATCTTCTGGAAGCTTCGGTCGTCATCTGGACGACGACACCCTGGACCATTCCCGGCAATCGGGCGATCTCGTATTCGCAGCGCATCGACTACGGCCTCTACGAAGTCACGGCGGCGGAAAACGATTACGGCCCGCAGCCGGGCGAGAAGCTGATTTTTGCTGATGCGTTGGCAGAGGGGTCATTCGTCAAGGCCAAGCTGGAGTACAAACGTCTGCGCGGCGTCAAGCCGGAAGAGCTTGCCACGCTTGTCTGCTCCCATCCGCTGAAGGGGTTCGGCGGCGGCTACGGATTTCCGGTGCCACTCCTGCCCGGCGAGCACGTCACCGACGACGCCGGTACGGGCTTTGTGCACACCGCCCCGGGCCACGGCCGCGAAGACTTTGACGCGTGGATGGACGCCGCACGCGATATGCAGGCGAGGGGAATCGACACTGCGATTCCCTTCACGGTGGACGACGCCGGCTACTTCACCAAGGACGCGCCGGGCTTCGGACCGGATCGCGAGGGCGGGCCGGCGCGCGTAATCGACGACAACGGCAAGAAGGGCGATGCCAACAAGGCCGTCATCGAGGCCCTTATCGCGCACAACGCGCTGTTCGCGCGCGGGCGGCTGAAGCACCAGTATCCGCATTCCTGGCGTTCCAAGAAGCCGATCATCTTCCGCAACACGCCGCAATGGTTCGTCCACATGGACAAGGAACTGGGCGACGGGACAACGCTGCGCTCGCGCGCGCTGAAGGCCATTGACGAGACGCGCTTCGTCCCGGCACAGGGCCAGACGCGGTTGCGGGCCATGATCGAGGAGCGGCCTGACTGGGTGCTTTCACGCCAGCGCGCCTGGGGCGTGCCAATCTGTGTCTTCGTGGACGAGGATGGAAACGTCCTCAAGGACGAAGCGGTCAATGCACGCATCATCAAGGCTTTCGAGAAGGAGGGCGCAGACGCTTGGTTCGCCGAAGGGGCCAAAGAGCGCTTCCTGGGCAATGACCACGACCCGGCGAAGTGGACCATGGTCAAGGACATTCTCGACGTCTGGTTCGACTCGGGCTCCACGCACACTTTCACCCTGGAGGACCGTCCGGACCTGAAATGGCCTGCCGACGTGTATCTGGAAGGGTCGGACCAGCACCGCGGCTGGTTCCATTCCTCCCTGCTGGAAAGTTGCGGCACGCGAGGGCGCGCACCCTACGATGCCGTCATCACGCATGGCTTCACCATGGACGAAGAAGGCCGCAAGATGTCCAAGTCCCTCGGCAACACCGTGGTGCCGCAGGACGTCATTCGGCAGTCCGGCGCCGACATTCTTCGTCTGTGGGTCGTGACCACCGACTACTGGGAGGATCAGCGGCTCGGCAAGACCATCTTGCAGACGAATATCGACGCCTACCGCAAACTCAGGAACACGATTCGCTGGATGCTTGGCACGCTGGCGCATGATGAAGGCGACGAAGTGCCGTTCAGCCAGATGCCGGAACTGGAACGGCTTATGCTGCACCGCCTGTATGAACTCGATCAGGTGGTGCGTTCGGGCTATGACGCGTTCGAGTTCAAGCGCATCACCCGCGCATTGCTCGACTTCATGGTGGTTGAGCTATCGGCCTTCTATTTCGACATCCGCAAGGATGCGCTCTACTGCGAAGGCCCCTCTAGCGTGAAACGCAAGGCGGCCCTGCAGGTCGTGCGCCACCTGTTTGATTGCCTCGTGAAGTGGTGGGCGCCGATGCTGCCTTTCACCATGGAGGAAGCCTGGCTCGACCGCCACCCGGATGCGCAGTCTGTCCACCTGGAGCAGATACCTGACGTTCCGGCTGAGTGGCGAGACGAGAAGTTGGCAGAGAAATGGCGTAAAGTCAGAAGGATGCGTCGAGTTGTTACCGGTGCACTTGAAATTGCACGCGCAGAGAAGCTGATCGGTTCGTCGCTGGAAGCCGTTCCTGTTGTCTATCTGAACGACAGGCAGTTGGAGCAGGAAATTGCAGGCGTGGACATGGCCGAGATCGCCATCACCAGCGACATCGTGCTGTCGTACGATCCTGCTCCCAAGGATGCTTTCCGACTCGAAGACGTCAAGGGCATCGCAGTAGTGATCAGCAAGGCCGAGGACCGGGGCTTGCGCAAATGCGCCCGTTCCTGGCGCTACACGGCGGATGTGGGGTCGGATGCCGAATTTCCGGACGTTTCGGCGCGCGACGCTGCGGTGCTGCGCGAGCTGAAGGCTCTGGGCCGGCTTTGAGCGCCCGCGCTCGGCCGCGCCTGTCGCCAATGATTGGTGCGCGCGTTGCCCTTGGCGTGCGCTTAGGATAGATAGGCCAGACTTTCTGGCGTAGACAAACTATCGCCGGATTTTCGTTCAATGAGCGGGACCGGTGAACGCCGGGGCAGCCGGCCGCGATTCAGAGGTTTGAGAGTGGGATTTTTCGGCACTGACGAAAGGCACCGCACGCGTGTGCTGATATTGGCCCCTCTCGCGGTCTCCGGCCTGGTGCTTTCCGGCTGCATGAGCTCGCCGACCTATGGCACGGACAAGACGGCTACCGAACAGCTCGTCGGCGACCTGAGCAACGCCATTTCGCTGGCGCCGCCGAAACGCGATCCGATTGACTACAAGCCGCGGCCACCGCTGGTGAAACCGGCGCAGAAGGAAGTTCTGCCTCCGCCGCAAGAGGGTATCGTTCAGACGGCCAGCGGACAGTGGCCTGAATCTCCGGAGGAGCGCCGTGCTCGCATTCGCGCCTACGCGACCGAGCATCGAGATGATCCCGGTTTCGAGCCGCAGGTGGTCAATGATGTTGGCGGCGTGCCGGTCGTGCCCCGCAGCGCCAGCGACAAGAAGAACTCCAACCCGTTCGAATACCGCAAACAGGAGGCCAGCCAGCGCGAAGAAGTCAAGCGTCGCCTGGCGCAGGCCAGGCAGGGCGATCCAACCACGCGCAGATATCTGAGCGAGCCGCCGCTGACCTATAGGACGCCTGCCGAAACAGCGCCGACCGATGACATTGGCGAGGATGAGGCAGTGAAGGAGCGCCGCCTCAAGAAGCAGGCGCAAGGCAAGAAGACCCTGTTCGACTGGCTACCCTCCTGGTAAGCCCGGAGTCCGTCAGCGCCGATCCTTGAAGAAGGATTTCAGCATCCTGGCCGTTTCCAGCTCACGCAGTCCGGAATAGACCTCCGGCGCGTGGTGGCAGATTGGCGAGGAAAAGAAGCGCGTTCCGTTGACCACCGCGCCGCCCTTATCGTCCTCGGCGCCAAAATACAGTCGGCGCAGCCGGGCAAATGAGATTGCACCGGCGCACATCGCGCAGGGCTCCAGCGTCACATATAGATCGTAACCGGTCAGCCTTTCGGTGCCGAGTTGGCGGCATGCGTCTCGAATAGCCAGGATTTCGGCGTGTGCCGTGGGATCGGAAAGTTCGCGCGTCCGGTTGCCGGCAGCCGACAGGATGGAACCGTTGCCGGCAATTACCGCGCCGATCGGCACCTCGCCGCGGGCAGCGGCATATTGAGCCTGCTCAATGGCAGCAGCCATGAAATCCGGTCGGTTCAAGCAATACGTCCTCTGATTGCGCCTCGCCACGTCGGCGCGATCCTGATATTTAGCCGCGCAAAAGGGCAAAGGCCACATGAACGACGAAAACTACAAGAAGCCGGCACGCAAGCGCGGCGCCAAAGCCACTCGCTCGAATGACGATTCCGTAGGGCGCAAGGCAACGAAACCGTTTGCCGCCAAGGGCGCTTACGGCAAGCCGCGCCCGGGTGAAACCAGAGGCGCATCCCGCGGCAAACCATTCGGCAAGCGCAGGAACGGCGATGATGGCAAGGCGCCCCGGGATGCTGAAGACAGGCCCTACCGGAAAAGAGGGGCTGAACGCGGATCGCTCCCCCACAACGACCGGAAAGAAGGGGAGGACGCGCGGTCCAGCCCATCGGGCACCACCGGACGTCGGTTCCCGCACAGATCTGGTGATGTGGAGGGTGGCCGCGACCGCAAGCGATTTGCTGATGGCGTCCGATCCGCGCCCGGTAAACGAGGCGATGACCGGTTTCAGGACAAGTCGAAGGGCGGTGGCAGGAAGGAGCGCTCGCGACCCGAGGATGATGCCTCCGAGGCGGGCGAGCGCATAGCCAAACGGCTGGCGCGAGCCGGTATCGCCTCGCGCCGGGACGCCGAGCGGTTGATCGCAGACGGGCGCATCAAGGTCAACGGAACGGTGCTGACAACGCCGGCGTTCAACGTAACACCTACCGATGTCATTCACCTTGACGGGACCGAGATCCCGCCCGTGGAGCGTACCCGGCTATTCCTGTTCCACAAGCCGGCAGGCCTGGTCACGACCACGCGTGACCCGGAAGGCCGTCGGACGGTGTTCGACATTCTGCCGGCGGAA
>QGUU01000477.1 GCA_003242525.1 Pseudomonadota bacterium
CTCTTCTTCAGTGCTGCGATAAGCCTGGCTGAAGGCGATGGAGCGCACGCCGATCAGCGTGCCCTCCATGGCGCCGGCCACTGTGCCTGAATAGGTAACATCGTCGGCAAGATTGGCACCTGCATTGACGCCGGAAAGAACGAGATCTGGCATGGCCGGCAGGATCTTCTTGGCGCCCATGATGACGCAATCGGTCGGCGTACCCCGCACCGCATAATGGCGCTCACCGATCTTGCGCAGCCTGAGCGGCTCGGAAAGCGAAAGCGAGTGGGCAAAGCCGGATTGGTCCATCTCCGGCGCCACAACCCAGACGTCGTCAGACAGGGTGCGGGCAATACGCTCAAGGACGGCTAGGCCTTCGGCATGAATGCCGTCATCATTGGTGAGCAGGATACGCATCATTCAGATTCGATTCTCGTCAGTCCCCCCATATAGGGGCGCAGCGCTTCAGGAATTGTTACGCTGCCATCCTCGTCCTGATAATTCTCCATGACGGCAATCAGCGCGCGACCTACGGCAACTCCGGACCCGTTAAGCGTATGGACGAAGAGATTGCCCTTGCCATCCTTGTCCTTGTATCGCGCATTCATGCGCCGCGCCTGGAAGTCGCCGCAGACGGAGCAGGACGAAATCTCTCGATAGGTATTCTGGCCGGGCAGCCACACCTCTATGTCGTAGGTCTTCTGTGCGCCGAAGCCCATGTCGCCGGTGCACAGGGCAACGGTGCGGAAGGGCAGTTCCAGCCTTTTCAGCACCGTTTCGGCACATTCGGTCATGCGCTCATGCTCGGCCAGCGACGATTCCTGGTCGGTGATGGAAACCAATTCGACCTTGTCGAACTGGTGCTGTCGCAGCATGCCCCGCGTGTCGCGCCCCGCGGAACCGGCTTCCGAACGGAAACAGGGCGTGAGCGCGGTGAAGCGCAGGGGCAGCTTTTCATGCGGGGTGATTTCGTCCCTGACGAGATTGGTAAGCGGCACTTCGGCGGTGGGGATCAGACCCAGCCGGCCCTCGCCATGCTGAACGAAAAAAAGATCTTCCTCGAACTTCGGCAATTGCCCGGTGCCGTAAAGAATGTCGTCGCGCACGAGGAGGGGCGGCTGCACCTCCCTGTAGCCGTGCTCGGTGGTGTGCAGGTCCAGCATGAACTGGGCGAGCGCCCGCTCCAGCCGGGCAAGCTGGCCGGAAAGCACGGTAAAGCGGGAACCGGACAACTTCGCCGCCCGCTCGAAGTCCATCATGCCGAGGCGCTCGCCGATCTCGAAATGCTCTTTCGGCTTGTTTCCCATGCGAGGCTGGCGAGCGGCGATCAGCTCGTCGCCAAAACGGCGAACCTCGACATTGTCGTGCTCGTCGGCACCCACAGGTACATCGGGCAGCGGCAGGTTGGGGAGCACGGCCAGGGCGTCGTTCAGCGCCTTGTCCAGTTCGCGCTCACGCGCCTCGCCTTCCTGGATCCATGCCTTGATTTCGGCGACTTCCGCCTTCAGGGCTTCCGCGCGCGCCATGTCCTTGTCGCGCATGGCGTTGCCGATTTCCCTGGAAGCGGCGTTGCGGCGCTCCTGCCTGGCCTGCAGCATGGTCAGATGCTCTCGCCGCGCCTCGTCCTTCGCGATCAGATCTTCAACCGTGGACTGCGCAGTGTCCGCATAGGACGGGCGCTTCTTCAACGCGGCGACGAGTTCCTGCGGGTTTTCGCGAATCCATCTGATGTCTAGCATGGGGCGATCCTGTTTGGCCGCCCAGCGGGGTAAACCGCAAAATTGCGCGATGCAAGCCCCGGCCCGCCGGGCGGCTCCTTGCCACCCGGTCAGGCTGGATGATCAGATCGCGATCACGCCTCGGCTGACATTGCCGCGTCCCGCAGATCCTCGGCTTCCCCGGTTGCACCGTTGAAGACGAGATTGAGCAGAACCGAGGCGATCGACGCCAGAAGAATACCCGAATCGACCAGCGGGCCAATCGCTTTCGGCAGCCACATGTGGAACTCCGAGGCCACGACAGGGATCATGCCGAAACCGACGGAAATGCCGACGACGAACAGATTGTTTCGATTGCTCTTGAAATCGACGGCGGAGAGGATGCGAATGCCCGTCGCAGCCACCATGCCGAACATGACCAGCCCTGCGCCCCCGAGCACCACCGTTGGCAGCGCCTCGACCAACGCGCCCATCTTCGGGATGAGACCAAGCACCACGAGAATGGCGCCACCGGCAACGCACACGAAGCGGCTGCGGATCCCGGTTACACCGACCAGGCCCACATTCTGCGAGAAGGAGGTGTAGGGAAAGGTGTTGAAGATGCCCCCAACCAGGGTGCCGAGGCCATCCATTCTCAGGCCCGCTGACAGCATCGGCTGCGTTACCTTCCTGCCCGTCATCTCGCCCAGCGCCAGGAACATGCCGGTAGATTCGATCATGACGACGATCATCACCAGCACCATGGTCAGGATCAGCACCGGGCTGAAGATGGGTGTGCCGAAATGGAACGGCGCGATAGGCGCAAGCCACGCAGCGCTTGCCACCTTGTCGAAATGCATCAGCCCAAGACCCGCGGCAATGACGCCGCCGGCAATGATACCGATGAGCACGGCGATGTTGGACAGGAAGCCCTTGGTGAATCGCGCCACGCAAACTATGATGGCGAGCACCACCAGCGACAGCACGATATTTTCCACCGGCGCATAGGCCGGATTCGGCACCGACGGTGCAAGCG
>QGUU01000478.1 GCA_003242525.1 Pseudomonadota bacterium
TGCCAAGGCATATCCAGCGCAGCGCAACGCCCGCGTCGTGGAATTTCGACGAATACAGCAACTCGATCACGAATGGGGCCCAGGACAATGTGGCGAGAAGACCCGGCCCCGCCAGTAGCATGCCGACTTGCGCCTGCTCATTGACGAGCTTGTTGCACGCCTCGTTATCGTTGCAGACAGCCGACAGCCGGGGATAGAAATCGGCGCCCATCGCCTGCAGCACGAAGCCTGCATAAATGCCCCCAACCGTCCATGCCGCCTGGTAGAGCCCAGCGGCCGTCGGCCCGTGCGTTTGCATGACAAGAAGCCTGATAAGGTAGGCGGCGGCGACCGTCAGCAGCCCGGTCACCAGGAAGACCAGGCCCAGTTTCATGAGGCCTGGAGCTTCACGCCGGATATCGGGGGGCGTCAGCGACACCTGCGGCAATTGCACTCGCCGCGCATAGACCCACGACAGCATCAACGAGATGGCGGCCATGCCCACCAGGGAGGGAACGATGCCCTTTATGCCCCACACATAAAGAAGCGGTACGGTCACCACCGTTCCGAGCACGGCCGCAAACATGTTGGCCCGGGCAAGAAGGGCGATCTGCCGGGTTCCCTGCAACAACGCATTCTGGGCGCCGCTGACAACCCGCAGAAGCACGGCAAGCGACAACAAACCCACACCGACGGCATCGGCATGCTCACCGAAGGTGAATCCGGAAACTGGCACCCTCAGGAGCAACAGCGCCCCCATGCCCAACACGCCAAGTAGCAGCGACGCCTTTCGAAGCAGAGACGCTATGACTGCGCTGCGCTCCATGTCGCCGGCACCCGCAGCTTCGGCGATCTGCCGCACGCCGGACGATTGGAGACCAAGACTGGCAATGCTCTGCGACAGTTCGAGCAGGGCTGAATACAGGCTCATCAGCCCGAAACCCTCGGGGCCGACCAGAACTGCCGCAGCCTTGTTGCGGATGATGGCAAAGACGATGGCGAAGGCCGAGGAGCCACCGATCAGGACTGTCGAGCGCAGGATCTGAAGATAGGACGATGCTCCGGACTCCTGCGATCCTGCACCAGACTTGGATTTGCCTTCATGCGAAGGCTGGCTCATTGGCCAACCTCCGCGGCAAGAGCCGGCCCGGCTTCCGTCCGGCTGGAGGAGGATGTGCCGGGAGCCGCAAGGGGGCTCGATTTCTGCCGGACCGTTACAACGTCCCCCGGCATCAGCAGGGTCGATCGCGTTGCCGGAATCTCCTTGCTCTCGCCGCCCTCATTGCGGGTCAGAAAGAACTCGATCGCCTCGGCGTCCTTGGTCGAAGGCGTGGCGGATGCCAAGGCTTCGAGCAGAAGCTTTTGCGACACCTCCTGATTGAGCAAAAGTCGCTGTAGCTGCGCCTGCTCCTGCTGCAGGGCTCCGGCCACCTCCGTCTTGTGCCGGTCTTCCACACCAGCGAGATTGCGCGTCGCTTCCGTGATGCTCTGGCGCGCGCGCATTATGGCGGTCACCTGATCGAGCCTGTCCGCCTGATAGCTCGCCAGCCTTTGCTCGAGTTCGGAGCGCCGGGAGGCAATCGCGATGCCTTTCTCGACCAGCACACTGACATTGTTCAGTTCCTTGCGGGCGTTCTCAATCCCGATGTCTGCCGCTTTGACCTTTTGCTCCAGAACCTTGATCTCGGCTTCCAACAGCTCGCGTAGTTCTTCCAGCGACTTTACCTGTCTCTCCCTTTCCTGGACGCGTGTTTGGAAGATGATGCGTTCCTGGGCCTGCACGGTGGCTGCCAGCTCGGTGTCGCCGTCTCCGGCCTCGAGGTCAGGAAAAACGACTTCCGAAGCGCCTGCCATCTCGGCATTGAGCCGGGCGATACGCGCCTTGGTGCGCAGAATGCTGTCACGTACGCCCTGAAGCTCGCCAACCAGCCGAATCTCATCTGCGGAACGCGTGTTTTCCTGCCGAAATGGGCCACCGCTCAAGGCAAGCGCCTGGAGCACGGTAAGGCCCGTGCGATATCGATATTCTCCTGGCGTGGTCACGTCGCCCACGACATATATTGGTGGATACTCCAGGATCTCGACAGTGGTGTCAGGCTTCTCGAGCAGGCCCATCCGCTTCTGCAGCCTTGTCGAGATTTCATTCGCCACTGACGTAGCGTCGCGACCGGCGGCTTCGACCTGCCCGATTACCGGCAGGCTAAGCGTTCCCGTCTGGGAAACGGCGAACTCGCCGCCGATCGCCTGCCAGGCCTGATAGTCGCCCTTCGCCGGATTCCATTGAACCACGGTGACGCGCAGTTTCGTTTGGGGCTGAAGCAGATCGTCGAAAGCGCCGGCTGACAGGGCGCCGGCAAGTACGAGGACCAAGAGCCCGACCGCTCTCGAAAACTGAAACCGGAGCCCCATGCGCACCTTCTCCCCGTCGCTGGCGTAAACAGACCCTTGTTGCGATCTTGCGGACGGGCATGTCCGCTGAAAAGCTACCGAGAAGGAAGTGCCCTTCATCCAATGGGGTGAAATGGGTGCCGGTTGGCTAAGCGGTACGTCCTTAGCGGGATTGGCCGGGCGTGGCCGGCTATATCCGCGGCAGGCCGTGGGCACTCCAGGCGCGGATACGGGGCAGGTTCGGTTTCACGAGCCTGTCGATGGCGGTCTTTTGGTGACCCCGGTGCCTGGTAAATAACCCGGAGGAACTACCGAACCCGGCCTGCCTACCACTTTATTATGC
>QGUU01000045.1 GCA_003242525.1 Pseudomonadota bacterium
AAAAAGACAGAAAATGAAAAAACGGGTTGTCGGGCTTCCCGCCATGCGAAATGACGAAGGGGCCCTGACCGAAATAGTTTAGCAGAAGGCAGGGAAAGGCTACCCAGAACCAGGTCAGCACTATGGGTTTGCGGCCGAAATGGCCGAGGTCGACATAGAGCGCTTCCGCCCCGGTTACCGCCAGGAACACGGCTCCGACAGTCACGAACGCCCCTTCGGGCGTATGAACGAGATAGGCCAGCGCGTAGTAGGGATTGACGGCGAAAAGTACCGTCGGGTCATCGAACAGGTGGTAGAGGCCGCTGACCCCCAGGCAAAGGAACCAGGCTGCCATTACAGGGCCGAACACCGCAGCTACCTTGCCTGTGCCGAAGCGCTGGACGGCGAACAGCACGGCCAGAATCACCAATGTAATCGGCACCACATATGGCTCCAGGGCCGGCGTGACGACCTTTATCCCCTCTACCGCCGAAAGCACCGAAATCGCCGGGGTAATGACAGAATCGCCGAAGAACAAAGCGGCGCCGCATAGTCCTATGGCCAGGATGAGCATTGATCCGGCCGGGTAGGCGCTACGCGCAAGCGCCATCAGCGACAGGGTGCCCCCCTCGCCCTTGTTGTCCGCCCGCAGCACGAAAGCGATATATTTGATGGCAACGATGACCGTCAGCGCCCAGACGATCAGCGACAGGACACCCAGCACGTCACTGCGTGAAACCAGCCCGCCGGAAGCATGCAGCGCCTCACGGAAGGCATAGATGGGGCTGGTGCCGATGTCCCCGAACACGACACCGAGGGCGCCGAGCATCAGGATCTTTGTGCCGTGACCGTTCGCTTCGGCCTGCGGCGGCTGGTTTTCCGCGTCCGTCTCGGGGCCGTTGCTGGCAAGTGCCATTCGACGATCTCCCTCAGAGCCCGGGTTGGCCCGAATGACATTACAATATAGGCCGGAAGCGGATTCCGGTCGGCGAGAACAGCGCGGGTGACGGACAGGCCTGAAGGCAGAAAATTGGCCTCGTCCGGTGCGCTGGGGCGCGTGCTCTACTCTCGAGGCCTTGCAATAGCAAGTGCCCCTACGTCATGGCAGCCATGCCAGCTTGAACAGGCTGGACGCGTTACCAGCCGCAAGCCTTGAGGAACCGCCGGACCGTAGCGGCCATGCCGTGCTCCAAAGCGTCGGCCGTCAGACCATGCCCGATCGATACTTCCGCCAGGGCCGGAATGCGCCGGGCAAGCGGCGGAAGGTTGGCCACGACAAGATCGTGACCGGCGTTGACCTCCAGCCCTACCGCGATGGCGGCGTCTGCCGCGGCGCCCAGTCGTTCGAGTTCCCGGGCCGCCCGCGCTGGATCGGCATAGCAGGCACCGTACGGCCCCGTGTACAGCTCAACGCGATCGGCACCGGTGTCGCGCGCCGCAGCCATGCCGGCAGGGTCCGGGTCAGAAAACAGCGAAACGCGCATTCCCTCCTTCTTCAGACGCCTGACAATCGGCGTAAGGAACGCGGCCTGCTCGGCAAAGTTCCAGCCGTGATCGGAAGTCGCCTGCGCCGGGTCGTCGGGGACCAGGGTGACCTGCTCGGGCTGGTTTTCTTCCACCAGCGCAATGAATTCCTCGCTGGGATAGCCCTCGATGTTGAATTCGGCCTGCGGAAACTCATCGTCGATCAGGGCGCGGACCTCAGGCAGGTCGGCAAAGCGCACATGTCGCTGGTCAGGCCGCGGATGTACCGTCAGGCCATGCGCGCCGGCCTCAAGCGCGATACGGCCGATACCCGTCACGCTGGGCCACGGCAGGTCGCGCCGGTTGCGCAGCATGGCGATGGCGTTCAGATTCACAGAAAGCTTTGCGGGCATATTCAGGCTGCCGGTTCGTGTTCCGACAGGCATCTATACTGCCTTTGGCGGGAACAGACAGAGGATTCATGTGTTCCAGTGTCATTCCCATGGAGTGCAAGCCATATGAAATTCCTCGAAGAGGTTCCGGCAATACGCCAGATCGAAACCGACCGCGCAAATCTGCTGGCGATCGACATCGTCGGCCATGTCAGCGCAGCGGATGCGGAGAACCTGTTCGGTCTGCTCGAAGCCGCATACGCGCTGCACTCCAGGATCGACGTATTGTTGCGCCTCATCGATCACGAAGGCGTCGACTGGTCTGCCATAGCCCCCGAAACGCTGGACCAGGGCCGTGCAGACGCCATCGCTCACATTGGTCGCTGCGCTACCGTGGGCGAGCCGGACTGGACAGCCGAGGCGCAAGCCTGGTTCGAATCGGCGCCCCCGGTCGAGATCAGGCACTTCGATGCCGAGGAGGAGGCCGCGGCCTGGCACTGGCTGCAAGCCCGCCCGCTCGGCGAATTCAAATCCCTTACCGCCTCGCCATGATGGCCGGTCTGTTGCCTTTTGAGGCGTCACCGGAGTGGCTACACCTCACCCCGAACCGCAGAACGGGTTGACTTTCCGAGCGCAATCTTTATGTGTCGCGCCAAGTTAACCGCGCCCGGCCGATGCCGAGCTGCCGCGGCTCGAACTCCAAATCTACGGACAACATCATGGCCAAAGCCGCGAACATCAAGATCAAGCTTCTTTCGACCGCCGACACCGGCTACTTCTACGTGACGAGCAAGAACAGCCGCACCAAGACCGACAAGCTTTCTTTCCGCAAGTACGACCCGATTGCCAAGAAGCACGTCGAGTTCAAGGAAACGAAGATCAAGTAAGGCGGCGACCGTACGGTAACAAAGACGCCGCCTTGGGCGGCGTTTTTGGTTAGGGCGCAAGGCATACCGGCGTGGACGCCTGGCTGGCCATGAACGTTGTCTGAGCAGAAGGACAATGGGGGCCGGCCGGCAGTCTGGCAGCGGTACGAGGAGGCCACTTTGCGCCAGGGCCGGCCGGCCCACCCCACGGACCCAGGAGATGCGGCGGACCTGAGCATCATGGGGTATTCGTGAGCGACGCCGGCTGCGCCCCCTTAGCCGGCAGACCTCGCGGAACGGCGGCACACTCGCGCAGCTTCATGGAAAAATCAATACTTTCTTAACCAAGGGCGCTGCTGCCGTGGGTTAAGGTAAACTGCTAACCTTGACACGGTCGCAAAAGTTTTCACGCAGCGTTGGCAACCACCCGGTTTCGCCCGCCTCTTTTGGCCTCGTAAAGCGCGAGGTCCGCACGCTTCATCAGGTCGCGGACGCTGTCGGGACCTTTGCGCAGCGATGATACGCCGACGCTGATCGTCACCTCGATGGTCTTGCCGTCCTTGCCGACAGGAAACGGCAAGGCCGCAATCTCGGCGCGAATGCGTTCTGCCACCTTCTCGGCAACCGCTCCGTCCGTGTCAGGCATGATCACGACGAACTCTTCACCGCCATAGCGGCAGGCCAGGTCGATGCCCCGCACATTCTTGCGCAGCCGGCTGGCAAATTCGCGCAGTACGTCGTCCCCGCCATCATGACCGTAGGTGTCGTTGATGGACTTGAAGCGGTCGAGATCGGTGATCATCACCGAGAGCGGGCGTCGCCGCGCGACCGCGCGGTCAAATAGTGTCTGGAGATGGCTGTCGAGGTAGCGGCGGTTGTGAAGGCCGGTCAGCCCATCGGTCACCGCCATTTCGATGGTTTGCGTCAGGCTGGTGCGCAGCTGATCGTTGTAGCGCTTCCGCCGTATCTGGGTGCGCAACCGGGCAGTCAGCTCCTGCTGATCAACAGGGCGGATGAGATAGTCGTTCACGCCCAGTTCAAGGGCGCGGATGATCCGACTGTCTTCCCCTTCCTCCGCTAGCAGGATGATCGGCAAGAAACGGGTGCGGTCCAGCGAGCGCAATTGCGAGCACAGTCGCAGCGGGTCGAAATCCTTGAAGGATGTGGAAATCAGCACGCATTCATAGGGGTTTTCCGCGGCCTGGAAAAAGCCGGAGTGAGGATCACCGGAAATGTCCAGTTCCGCTGCATCCGCCAGCAAGGCGCGTATCCGGGCGGCGGGTCGCTCGTCCTCGTCAATGAGCAGAACCCTGGGCTTTGCGTCTTCACTGGCAAGCGAGCGACTTAACAGTTCCTCGATACCGATATTACGGGTCGTCGAGGCCCGCAGCCGCAGTTCGTCGGTCAGCATCTTGAGCCGCACCAGGCTCTTGACGCGCGTCATGAGCTGCAGATCGTTGACTGGCTTGGTGAGAAAATCGTCAGCCCCGGCCTGCAAGCCGCGCACGCGGTCGGAAACCTGATCCAGAGCGGTGATCATCACGACCGGGATGTGCGCCGTCGCCGGGTCGCTCTTGAGGCGGCGGCAGACCTCGAACCCATCCATGTCGGGCATCATGACGTCCAGCAACACCACATCGATCTTGCCATTCTCGCAAATCTCGATGGCGTCCGGGCCGTTGGTCGCGGTCAGCACCTCGAAATACTCGGCCAAGAGGCGAACCTCCAGCAGCTTCACATTGGCCGGAATGTCGTCAACAACAAGAATTCGGGCAGTCATGTCATGCAGCTCCGGCGGAGGCAGCTCTGGCCATCAGGCGTCCCCAAGGTAGGACTTGATGGTTTCGATGAAGCGCGGGACCGATATGGGCTTGGATATATAGGCTTCACACCCTCCCTGGCGGATGCGCTCCTCATCTCCCTTCATGGCAAAGGCGGTGACGGCGATGACCGGAATAGTGTGCAGTTCGTCGTCTTCCTTCAGCCACTTGGTTACTTCAAGGCCGGAAACCTCCGGAAGCTGGATGTCCATCAGTATCAGGTCCGGCCTGTGGGTGCGGGCGAGATCGAGCGCCTCAAGGCCGTTGCGAGTGCGGACGGTCTCGTATCCGCTCGCTTCGATAAGGTCTCGGAAGAGCTTCATGTTGAGCTCATTATCCTCGACGATCATCACCTTCTTGGCCATTTTTCCCATCCCGGCGGCGTTGAAACCGCCACCATGCGTCTCCATGGAGAGCATACCAAGCCTGTTTCACCCTACATGGAGATGATTGACGAAACGGTAACCGGCGGTTGAAAAGGCCGCCTTTCTCCACACCGGTCGAGATTGCGCTAGCCGCGACTTGCTCACAGCCGGACCACGGGCTACTCCGGAGCGCAGACTCAAACCGGTGCGATGAAGGTAGTGATGCCCAGCGAAGCGTCAATGCGGGAGAATGCCGAAGCGGTCGCGATAAGTGCGCTCGCCTTCATCGCGGCCGATCCCGAACTTCTTCCCCGCTTCCTGGCGCTGACAGGCATCGAGGCCGGTTCCATTCGCCGCGCGGCGGCGGAGCCTGGCTTTCTTGCCGGTGTACTGCAGTTCATCCTGGCGCATGAGCCTACTCTCATGCGCTTCTGCGACGAAAGCGGCACGCCACCGGGCGAGGTCGGCAAGGCGCTCAAGGCTCTGCCGCAAGGTGACGACAGTTACGACCGTTCGACATGAGTGACGATCCCGAAACATTGCGCCAGATCGAGGAACTGTCCTCCGACGACCGCCCCCTGCTCGTGCTCGACGTCGATGACGTCCTGCTCGAATTCATTCGCCCATTTCCGAAATTCCTTGAAGCGCGGGGCTTCAGTCTCACCATGGCTTCGTTCCGGCTAACCGGAAACATTGCCGAGAAGGCGACCGGAAGGCTTGTCGAGCAGCCTGAGGTGACGGCGCTCCTGGACGAGTTCTTCCTTGGTCAGGCCGAGTGGCAGACCCTGACCGAGGGGGCAGTGGAAGCCCTCGCGACCTTCGCCGGCAAGGTCGAAATCGTGCTTCTGACCGCAATGTACCACCGCCATCGCGACACCCGGCGTGCGCATCTCGACGCACTGGGCCTGCACTATCCGTTGCTGACGACCGAAATGGCAAAAGGGCCGGCGGTGGCGAAACTGCGCGGCGACAGCGGCCGCCCGATCGCCTTCGTGGACGACCAGCCAAGCAATCTCCTGTCCGTGGGCGACTTTCTGCCCGACGCCCATCTTTTCCACCTGATGGCCGACAATTCGCTGCGGGCTTTCCTGCCGCCTCTGCCAGACAGGATCGCAGTGGTGCAAGACTGGCATGAGGCAACGCCGAAGATCGCGCGGGTGCTGGGAATCTGAGCGGAATTGCCTGGCAGGGAAGCCGGGCCGGCCATCACCGTCAAACTGTCAACAACATCAACCGGCGCCTCGCGCTGCCTTGTCGCCGTTTGTGCTGTAGCGTACCATTGCCCGTGTTCCTTATATGTTCACCGCGATGGCCGTCACCGTTCACGATCCCCAGCACGGGTTCTGCCGCGATTGCCTGACGCTGCAGCACGATTCAGGGCAACGCTGCGAACGATGCGGCAGCCCGCGCCTGGTGCGCCACCCGGAACTTTACAGGCTGCACCTGGCCCACATAGACTGCGACGCCTTCTATGCCGCCATCGAGAAGCGGGACAATCCGTCCTTGCGCGACCGTCCGGTGATTATCGGCGGAGGCAAGCGCGGCGTGGTCTCCACCGCCTGCTACATAGCCCGCATCAAGGGCGTGCGTTCCGCCATGCCCATGTTCAAGGCACTTCAGGCCTGCCCCGAAGCCGTGGTGATCAAGCCCGACATGGAAAAATATGTCCGCGTCGGGCGCGAGGTACGCGCAATGATGCAGGCGCTGACGCCCCTGGTCGAGCCGCTTTCCATCGACGAGGCGTTCCTTGATCTGGCCGGCACCGAAAGGCTCCACGGCCTGCCCCCTGCGCTGGTGCTGGCGCGTTTTGCGCTGCAGGTGGAGAAGGAGATCGGCATCACCGTCTCCGCCGGTCTTTCCTACTGCAAGTTCCTCGCCAAGGTAGCCTCCGACTTCCGCAAGCCGCGTGGCTTTTCCGTCATTGGCGAAGCTGAGGCGAAAGAATTTCTGGCCGACCAACCGGTGACCCTCATCTGGGGAGTCGGCAAAGCCTTTTCGGCCACGCTGGAGCGGGACGGCATTCGCACGATCGGCCAGTTGCAGGCCATGGAACGGGCCGAGCTCATGCGCCGCTACGGCACGATGGGCGATCGGCTCTACCGGCTTGCACGCGGCGAAGACGACCGCCGCGTCCATCCCGAGCGCGAAGCCAAGAGCGTCTCGGCCGAGACTACCTTTGACAGCGATCTTGCTTCGCTGGACGACCTGGTACCCGTGTTGCGAGCCCTGTCGGAAAAGGTTTCCGCACGGCTGAAGCGGGCGGGTATGGCCGGACGTACGGTCGTGCTCAAGCTGAAATCGGCCGACTTCAGGATCCGTACCCGCAACCGCCAGCTCAGCGATCCCACGAAGCTGGCCGACCGCATCTTTTCTACCGGACTGGAGCTTTTGCGGCGGGAGATCGATGGCACGAAGTACAGGCTGCTCGGAATTGGCGTTTCGGACCTCTCTGACGACGGCAAGGCGGACCCGCCCGACCTTGTGGACGTGCAGTCGCGCAAGCGGGCCCTTGCCGAGAGCGCGATTGACGCCCTGCGGGAGAAGTTCGGCGGCAAGGCTGTCGAGACCGGCTACACGTTCGGCAGGGGCCATCGGGGCCGCCCTGCCCGCCCCGATGACGATGACGGGCCGGAAGTGCGGCATCCCTGGGAACGAATCTAGGCGTCAGCGCCGGTTTCGGCCAGAATCGGAGGCTCGCTGCGGCTGTCAGGCCTTAAGCGAACTCCATGATGACCGCATCCACGGCCAGGCTGTCGCCGGGGCGCGCGTTCAGCTTTGCCACGACCAGGTCTCGTTCGGCGCGAAGCACGTTCTCCATCTTCATGGCTTCGACCACGGCAAGCGTCTCGCCCGCCTTGACCTCCTGCCCTTCGCTGACCGCGATGGAAACGACCAGTCCCGGCATGGGGCACAGTAGCATCCTGGAGGTGTCCGGCGGCAGCTTCACCGGCATGAGCCGCTCCAGTTCGGCGGTGCGCGGCAACATGGCACGGGCGCTGACCGACATGCCCCTCCAGGCGATCCGAACGCCGTTAAGCAGGGGGCGCAACTGCGCCGAAACGGCCCGGGTCCCCACCTTCCCGCGCCAGACGGCGTCGCCGGGACGCCAATCGGAACTGACGGTGAAAACCTCGCCGCCATTCACGGATACATCGATCTCCAGCGGTATCGAAACCATGCCATCGTGGACGGAGACCGGGAGGTAGTCCTCGTTAACCTTGACCACCCATTCGGTTTTCAGGGCGCCAGAATGCGGCGCCAGGCGGCCCTGCAGGCGGTCGAGCCGGTCGCGGCGCAGCAGTTCCACCGCCGTGGCGACAGCCGCCAGCACTGCCTTGTCTTCCTCAGTCGGCTCAGTGGGCGCGAAGCCATCCGGATATTCCTCGGCGATGAAGCCTGTAGAAAGCCTGCCCTCGCGCCAGCGCGGGTGCTGCATCAGGGCCGAAAGGAAGGGGATGTTGTGCTCGATCCCGTCCACCACGAACTCGTCCAGCGCGTCCGACATGGCGTCGATCGCCCTGGCCCTGGTGGGCGCCCAAGTGCAGAGCTTGGCCACCATGGGATCGTAGAACATCGATATCTCCGCCCCCTCGGTGACACCGGTATCGTTGCGCACAATAATATCGCCCCTGCGACCCTCGGCTGGCGGACGATAGCGGGTCAGGCGTCCTATGGAGGGGAGGAAATTGCGATACGGGTCCTCGGCATAGAGCCGGCTTTCCACGGCCCAGCCGTGGAGCTTCACATCTTCCTGGCGAATGGTCAGCTTCTCGCCTGCTGCGATGCGTATCATCTGTTCGACCAGATCGACGCCGGTAACCAGTTCCGTTACCGGATGTTCGACCTGCAATCTTGTATTCATTTCAAGGAAATAGAAGTTTTTGTCCTTGTCGACGATGAACTCGACAGTCCCGGCGCTCTGGTAATCCACCGCCTTGGCGAGCGCGACGGCTTGCTCGCCCATCGCCGCCCGCGTCCTCTCATCGAGAAAGGGCGACGGCGCCTCTTCCACGACCTTCTGGTTACGGCGCTGGATGGAACACTCGCGCTCCCCCAGGTAAATGGCATTGCCGTGGCTGTCGGCCAGAACCTGAATCTCTATATGGCGCGGCTCCACCACGAATTTCTCAATGAAGACGCGATCGTCGCCGAATGAGCTCTTCGCTTCGGAGCGGGCGCGCTCGAAGCCGTCGCGAACCTCGGCACTGTCCCAAGCGATGCGCATGCCCTTGCCGCCGCCGCCGGCAGAAGCCTTGATCATCACCGGATAACCGATCTCGGCGGCAATCCTTTCGGCATGGTCTGCATCTTCGATCACGCCCAGAAAGCCGGGCACCGTGGAGACGCTGGCGGCGTTGGCAAACTTTTTGGACTCTATCTTGTCGCCCATCGCCTCGATGGCTTTCACCTTCGGGCCGATGAAGACGATTCCCTCTTTCTCAAGCGCCGAGCAGAACGACGCGCGCTCAGACAGGAAGCCATATCCGGGATGTACGGCCTCGGCTCCCGTTTCCTTGCAGGCCTGGATGATGCGTTCCGCCAGGAGATAACTCTCGGCCGCGGGCGGTGGGCCGATATGCACCGCCTCGTCGGCCATTTCGACGTGCAGCGCGTGCCTGTCCGCGTCGGAAAAGACTGCAACAGTGGCAATACCCATCTTCTTCGCCGTCTTGATGACGCGACAGGCGATTTCGCCGCGATTGGCGATCAGTATCTTCTTGAACATGCAGATCTCGTCCCCTGGCTGGCATCTCCTTTTAGAAACTTCGCACGCGTCGCTCAAGCAGATGAAACGCCAGTATTGCATTCCGCTGGGCGTCCTGACCGGCGGGCCATCTTCCCGGAATCGCCGGCACCTGATAGCCTCGGCGCGTGAGTAACGTTTTCGGGAGAAAAACAGAATGAAGACCCGCGCCGCCGTCGCCGTTGCCGCTGGCAAGCCGCTCGAGATCATGGAGGTCGACCTCGAGGGTCCGAAGGAAGGCGAGGTGCTCGTCGAAGTAAAGGCGACCGGAATTTGCCACACGGACGAGTTCACGCTCTCGGGCGCTGACCCGGAAGGAATCTTTCCGGCGATTCTCGGCCATGAGGGCGCCGGCGTGGTGGTAGACGTCGGCCCGGGCGTCACATCGGTCAAAAAGGGTGACCATGTGATTCCGCTGTATACACCCGAGTGCCGCCAATGCCCGTCCTGCCTTTCGCGCAAGACGAACCTGTGCACGGCCATTCGCGCCACGCAGGGTCAGGGCCTGATGCCGGATGGAACCAGCCGCTTCTCGATCGGCAAGGACAAGATCTTCCACTACATGGGCTGTTCGACCTTCTCGAACTTCACCGTCCTGCCGGAGATCGCGGTGGCCAAGGTCAATCCGGACGCCCCCTTCGACAAGATCTGCTATATCGGCTGCGGCGTGACGACTGGCATCGGAGCCGTCATCAACACGGCCAAGGTCGAGGAAGGCTCGACCGCGGCGGTCTTCGGCCTCGGCGGCATCGGCCTCAACGTCATCCAGGGCCTCAAGCTTGCGGGCGCCGACATGATCATCGGCGTCGACATCAACAACGACAAGAAGGAATGGGGCGAACGCTTCGGCATGACGCATTTCGTCAATCCGAAGGAGGTCGACAATGTCGTCCAGGAGATCGTCAACATGACCAAGCGCGGCGCCGACCAGATCGGCGGCGCCGACTACACCTTTGACTGCACCGGCAATGTCACGGTCATGCGCCAGGCGCTCGAAGCCTGCCACCGCGGCTGGGGTCAGTCGATCATCATCGGCGTCGCCGGCGCCGGTCAGGAAATCTCGACACGACCGTTCCAGCTCGTCACCGGACGTGTGTGGAAGGGCACGGCCTTTAGCGGTGCGCGGGGTCGCACCGCCAAAGGC
>QGUU01000479.1 GCA_003242525.1 Pseudomonadota bacterium
CCGCCACGGTGAAGCTCGGCGATACCGACGTGACGCTCAACGGCATCGCCAAGGGGGCAGGCATGATCGCGCCCGACATGGCTACCATGCTCTCCTTCGTCGCCACGGATGCGCCGATCGCCGCCCCGGTGTTGCAGGACCTGTTGTCGCGCGCGGTGAAAAATACTTTCAATTCGGTGACGGTCGATTCCGACACCTCGACCTCCGACACCTTGTTGCTTTTCGCCACCGGGGCTGCTGCCAGGCGCGGAGCGCCCGCCATCGATGACACGAAGGACGCACGGCTTGGTCCGTTCCGCCGCGCGCTGGGAAAGATGCTCAAGCAACTGGCGCTGCAGGTCGTGCGTGACGGCGAAGGCGCTCGCAAGGAAATCGAGGTCACCGTGACCGGTGCCAAATCGGCGCGCTCGGCAAAGCGGGTGGCTCTGGCCATAGCCAATTCACCGCTCGTCAAGACGGCGGTGGCCGGAGAGGACGCCAATTGGGGGCGTGTCGTCATGGCTGTCGGCAAGGCTGGCGAGCCCGCCGACCGCGACCGGCTGTCCATCTGGTTCGGCGACAACAGACTGGCCTATGAGGGTGAGCGTGATCCGGGCTATTCCGAGGAAAGGACCTCGGCCTACATGAAGCGCGACCGCATCGCCATTCGCGCCGATCTCGGCATCGGCCGAGGCAAGGCGACCGTTTGGACCTGCGACCTGACCAAGGAATATGTCGCCATCAATGGCGATTATCGAAGCTGATGGACCAGGATACGATCAACGCCGCCCGCACGCTGGCAACTGTCAGGCGCTACGAGGCGGCCGGGTTTCGCGCATGGCCTGCCGCCACCGTCCACTACGACGGAACCTGGGCGGTGCGACTAACCGCCGGCCTGCCGGCCAAGCGGCTGAATTCGGTCAACCCTCTCGATCCGAGCGATGTCGGCCGCCTGCCGGAGCGTATTGCCCGTGCTGCCCGCCGCTTCGATGCCTATGGAAGGCCCCTGACCTTTCGCATGTCGCCGCTCGCCGGAGCGCCTCTTTCGACCTATTTCGATGTGGAAGGGTGGACCCGATTCGCCGAGTCGCTGGTCATGTGCCTCGATCTGGCCGTAGCTCCGGTGGAAGGAGCCATCGACCAGATACCGCTGAAAGACATCGGCCGCTTCATCAGCGCATCCATGAAGGTGCATGAGTCGGATCCCTCGCTTCGGCCGGGCCTGTCGGAGATTCTCGGCACCATTCAGCCGGAGATCGGACTCTTTGCCCTTGAACGTGGCGCCGAGCCGCTGGCAACCCTGATCTGCGTCCTCGACGGTGATCTGGCCGGCCTGTTCGAGATCGCAACGGCCCGCGAGGTGCGCAACCAGGGGCACGGGCGCAATCTCATCCGTTCCGCGCTGAAATGGGCGCGCCTGCGCGGTGCGCGGCAGGCCTGGCTGCAGGTGGAGGCGGACAATGTTCCAGCATTGCGGCTTTACGACACCCTCGGGTTCGGGGAGGTCTATCGCTACCACTACCGGCGACCGCCACAGGTGGCAGCGCAATGATCCAGGGGCACAAGCCTTTGTTGCTGGTTGCGGCCTGCGCACTGATCGACGCCGACGGGCGGGTGCTGATTGCCCAGCGACCAGAGGGCAAGCAGCTTGCGGGACTGTGGGAGTTCCCAGGCGGCAAGGTGGAAAAGGGCGAAACGCCCGAGGCGTGCCTGATACGGGAACTGCATGAAGAGATCGGCGTGGAAACCCAGGCGGCGTGCCTGGCGCCGCTTACCTTTGCCAGCCATTCCTATGACGATTTTCACCTACTGATGCCGCTCTATGTCTGCCGCCGGTTTTCCGGCATTCCCCAGCCAAAGGAGGTGCAGGCATTGAAATGGGTAAGGCCTTCCCAATTACGCGACTATCCCATGCCGCCAGCTGATGCCCCGCTGATCCCCTTCCTCATCGATCTTCTGTGATGACGGTGCCCGAAGCCCGTAGGAAAAGCATTAAGGGATCATTTATCATATCATGAAAAAGTGACCCCAGGCCGCGTGGCCGCAGGGCCAATTCGGTTGGGGGCAATCAATGAGCCTGGACAAGGACTGGGAATCAATCCGGCCGCAGCGCTCTTTTCGCGCAGCCGATGCCGGAATGGGTCTATTGCGCATCACGCTTCTGTTCGGGTCGGCGGCTGCCGCGCTGGCGCTGCTGGCGACGCCAATCCTGGAAAGAAGCACGAAAGCCGAACTGGCAGCCACGACCTTTCCCATGGGGCTGGACATGATGAGCACCGGCTCGATAGGCGGGCGGGTGTACACGATGCGGCGCTCGGTACTGCAGCCTACGCCCGAATCGGTCTGCATTATCAGCCCGAGTGGGCAGCGTAGCGGGGAATGCTGAGACTCGCCTTCATCCCGCGTTAAGCCTGCTCCGTTAACCTTTCTTTACGCCTCCCTGCAATGCTGCGCCCACAAAGGGTGGAGATCATGAAGCTATTGCAGCGGTTTTTCAGGGAGGAAGGTGGCGCAACGGCCGTCGAGTACGGCCTGCTCGTGGCGGTCCTTTCGCTGGCGGTCGCCGCCGGCGTAGGTGTCTTCTCCGACAGGCTTCAGACCATGCTCGGCGTCGATTTCGTCCAGGCCCTCAACACACATACACCAGGTTGATCTATCCGGACCGGTCGCCCAGCACCTTGGCAAGCGATACCTTTCCGGCGCCCGGCTTCAGGGGCCTCTGTTGCG
>QGUU01000480.1 GCA_003242525.1 Pseudomonadota bacterium
CACCACGGGTACGCCCGCCTTTTCCATCAGCCGCTTGGCAGCGTCCTTCAACCCCATGGCGCGGATCGAGGCAGCCGAGGGGCCGATGAAGGTCAGCCCTGCCGCAACCACCTGATCCACGAAATCCGGGTTTTCCGAAAGGAACCCGTAGCCGGGATGGATCGCCTCGGCGCCGCGCATGCGTGCCGCCTCGATTATCTTTTCCGCCGAGAGATAGCTTTCGCCCACCGGGGCAGGGCCGATGCGAACGGCCTCGTCGGCCATTGCGACATGCAGGGCGCGGGCGTCAGCGTCGGAGTAGATGGCGACAGTGCGAACGCCCATGCGGCGCGCGGTTCGGATGATCCGGCAGGCGATCTCGCCGCGATTGGCGATAAGGATTTTCGAGAACATGGCCCTTTCTATCCTCCCCTTGCCCGGGGAGAAAGGGCCGGGCCTCGCCCTATTGCATCTGCGGCTTTTTCAGCATCGCGGCACGGTCCACGGACTTTACCCTCAACCATGCCTCGCGTCCGTCGCGCACCACGCGCAGCGTCAGTTCCACGCCCGCCGGTCCGCTGGACCATAGCGTGCGGTAGAAGTCGGCAAGGCCCCGCACCTCGCGGTCGCCTATGTCGGAAATGATGTCGCCTGCCTTCACACCGGCCTTGTCGGCAGGCCCGTCGGCGGCAACGCTCATTACCACCACCTTGCCATTCTGTTCCGCACAGAAGCTGCCGAGCCAGGGTCTCGGCGGCTTTTGCGCCGCGCCACGCTGCACCAGGTCATCGAAGATCGGCTCGATGATGTCGATCGGCACCACCATGTTGATGTCGGATAACTCGTTGCCGCTGGCCATCTGCAGCCGCAGAGACCCTATTCCAAGCAGCGTGCCCTGTGCATCGACCAGCGCCGCTCCACCCCAGGAGGGATGCGCCGGGGCTATGAAGATGGCCTCGTCCAGCAGATATTCCCAATAGCCCGCGAACTCCTGCCGGGCTACGATCTTGCCTTCGACAGATCGGCCCTGGCCGTCGATAAGCATGATCGGATCGCCGGTCCGTGCGGCCTTGGAATCGCCGAAGAAGAGCGCGGGCAGGTCCATGTCTCCCAGCGCCTGGACGAGTCCGAATCCGGTTTCCTGGTCGTAGGCGAGGGGGTGTGCGGCGACCACCCGGCCATCATGCCGAGTGAGCCAGACCTCGTCTGCCTCGGTGATGAGATAGCCGATAGTCAGCACCAGGCCATTTTCGCTGATAACGACCCCTGAACCCTCCCGATCCGTGCCGAGCGTCGGGGCGGTGAACGCATCATCCGGCACCGAGGCGCTGAGTGAAACGAGAGAGTGTCGGATGGGGGAGATTGGCATGGTTCGGTTCCCGGTTCTGGCCTGGCAACTGACGGGCGGGCGAAAGGCGTCACCTCTATAGGTATGGTGAATGAACCGGCCCGCAAGGTGAAAAGCGAACGGTGGGCCGTAAAATCAGATGCCATGCCGCGGCCGCGGGAACGATGCATGCGTAGCTACATCGCGAAGCGAGCGTCCTCGGAAATGGCTTCCGCCCCGCGTCGGGTTACATCCGGAAGATACCGAACTTCGTTTCCGGTATCGGCGCGTTCAGCGCGGCGCTCAAGGAAAGCGCCAGAACTTCGCGGGACTTTGCCGGATCGATGATCCCGTCGTCCCACAACCGGGCGGAGGAGTATAGCGGTTGCCCCTCGCGCTCATATTTCTCGAGGATCGGGCGGCGAAATTCGGCCTCTTCCTGGGCGCTCCATGACCCGCCCTTGCGTTCGATGCTTTCCCGCTTGACCAGCGCCAGGACCGTGGCGGCCTGCTCCCCGCCCATCACGGAAATGCGCGCGTTCGGCCACATCCACAAGAAACGGGGTGAGAAGGCGCGGCCGCACATGCCATAGTTGCCCGCACCGAAGGAGCCGCCAATGATCATCGTGACCTTTGGAACCTGCGCGGTTGCCACTGCCGTTACCAGCTTGGCTCCATCCTTGGCGATGCCGCCGGCCTCGTATTTCTTGCCGACCATGAAGCCGGTGATGTTCTGCAGGAAGATCAGCGGTATCCTGCGCTGGCAGGCAAGCTCGATGAAATGCGCGCCTTTCAGGGCGGATTCAGAAAACAGCACTCCATTGTTGGCAATGATTCCCACCGGCATTCCGTGCAGATGTGCAAAGCCGGTGACCAGGGTGGTTCCATAATTTGCCTTGAACTCGTCCAGCTCCGAACCGTCCACGATGCGCGCGATCACTTCCCGCACGTCATAGGGTTGGCGCGGATCGGTCGGCACGATGCCATAAAGTTCATCTGGAGAGTAAAGCGGCTGAATCGGTTTCTGCAGGGCAAGGCCCATGTCCTTCTTTCGATTCAGGTTCTTCACGATGCGGCGGCAGACTGCCAGGGCGTGGGCCTCGTCCAGCGCATAGTGATCGGCCACGCCGGACTCGCGCGTATGCAGGTCGGCGCCGCCCAGTTCCTCGGCCGTTACGTCCTCGCCCGTCGCCGCCTTCACGAGCGGGGGACCGCCCAGAAAGATGGTGGCCTGCTTGCGCACCATGATGGACTCGTCGGCCATGGCGGGCACATAGGCGCCGCCGGCGGTGCACGACCCCATCACGCAGGCGATCTGCGGTATTCCGGCGGCGGACATCGTGGCCTGGTTGGTAGAGGATACCCCGGAAAGGGTCCGGTCCGGAAA
>QGUU01000481.1 GCA_003242525.1 Pseudomonadota bacterium
GTGGATTGATGCGAGCTCCTCCGCGGGCGGACCCTTCAACTTGACGTAGCTCGTCTGATCGAACCAATATCATTCTCAGGCGCACGCAGATGCGCAGGGAGGAAATATATGGCCTCGATCAAGCTCTTCAGGGGCGCGTTCGGGCATGTATCGGTGCTAAACGCCGCCCGCGACCTCGTCACCCATGCGCATCCGGAGGCGCATGTCATAATCTGGCTGAACGGCGATCCGGGACGCATGATTGTTGGAGGCACCGAAGTCCGGCCCGGCCCGGTCGATGCCGTTTGCGTCAACTCACTGCAACCGCACAGCCATCATTTCTCCAGTGACAGGCCAGGTTCCTTCCTCGCCTTTTACCTGCAGCCCGAATGGGCCGCGGCACGCATGGGCAGAGGGGCTGATCAAGCACTGTTCCGCAGACCGGTTGTCCGTATCGGGCAAGCGTTGCGCGCCGAGGCCTCGATGCTGCTCGACGTCTCCGAATCCAACGAACTCGCCGCCTATGAGGTCGAACGCATGATCGACCGTCTGCTCGAAGGCATCGGCGCAGCGCAGGCGGCAGCGGCTCCGGCAGCAACCGCTCCCGCGCGGCGCGACCACCGAATCCGCAAGGCGGTGGCCCTCATGCAGGCGCATGTGAGCGGCCGCATAACGCTGGATGAGGTGGCCCGTAGCGTGGGGCTTTCGCGGCCACATTTCTTCAACCTGTTCAGGGAACAGATGGACCTGACGCCGAACGTCTACTGGAACACGCTGCGAATGGAGGAGGCGCTTCGCCAGATCGAGGCATCCGACGAATCGCTCACCAGCGTCGCCTGCAGTCTCGGCTTTACCACGCAGGCCAATTTCACGCGCTTCTTTCGCGATCATGCCGGCGTTCCGCCGACCCTCTATAGGGAAGCCTCTCGCTCGGCGGCATAAATTTTCAGACTTCTCGATAAGCGGGAAAGACGGATTGATAAGCGCGCCTCGCGCTTGCTGCTAGGGTGGCCCAACCTAGCCAACGCGAGGAGCCCATGCCGACAATCCATGTCTCAAGCGTCATAGATGCGCCGGTGGAGAAGGTCTGGGCACGCATACGTGACTTCAACGGCCTGCCCTCCTGGCACCCGCGCATGATCGAGAGCGAGATCGAGGACGGCAAGTCCCCTACCGAGATCGGCGCCGTGCGGAGGTTCAAGGTGGCCTCGGGCGCGGTCATACGCGAACGGCTGGTCGCCTTTTCCGACTCCGAACATCTGGTCACCTATTCGATCATCGATCACCCCGCGCCTATCTCCAACCACGTCTCCACGCTCAGGCTGGAGCAGGTCACGGACGGGGACAGGACCTTCGCTGTCTGGACCGCCACATTCGACGCCCCGGCCGACCAGGGGGACGAGATCGCCAGGGGAATGGCCGGAAATGTCTTCCAGGGCGGTTTCGACGCGTTGAAGAGCCATTTCGCCAAGAGCTGATCGCGGCCGGGAGGAAACGATGCCGCTTTCCCTTCGCACCTTCGAGACCATCCCCGAGGCCGTCGCCGCCCTTTCGGCCGGCTCTGCCCGCTATCTCGGCGGTGGGACGCTTGCCGTGCGCGACGCCAACGAAGGAGACCTTTCCTTCGACACGCTGGTACGCGTCACCGATCCGGCCCTGACCAGGGTGGAAATCAAGGGCGGAAAGGTCCGGCTTGGTGCCTCGGTGACGATGTCGGCGATCCTGCACCACCCGGACCTTGCGGAACTGGCGCCGGCGGCCGCAGCGATCGGGGGCCCCGCAATTCGAAACATGGCCACCGTGGGAGGAAACCTGTTCGCGCCGACGCCCTATGGCGACTTCGCGGTCGCGCTTCTGGCACTCGACGCGACTGTGGTTGCCGGTGGCAGTCCAATGGGTATCGAAGAATTCCTGGGCGGCCGCGACAATTTCAAAAGTATCGTCTCAGCCGTAGAATTCACGCTTCCCGCAGCCGGCGCCTTCCGCTTCGTCAAGGTTTCACGCGTGAAGCCGAAAGGCGTGTCGGTCCTGTCCATCGCCAATCATGTAGAGTCGGACGCAAACGGCACGATCACGAGGGCGCGCGTGGCGCTCGGATGCATGGCCGATCGGCCAGTCCGTGCGCGTGAAGCCGAGCGGGCTCTGGTCGGCGCAACGCTCACCGAGGATGGCATAGCACCGGCTGTTGCCGCGGTCTCGCAGGCCATAAACCCTCCGACCGATGCCGTCGCCAGCGAATGGTATCGGCGGGAGGGGCTGCCGGGGCATTTCCGGAGGCTTCTGCTTCGCTGACTTCGGGACCAAGCCGCACGCCAGGGAGGAACAGATGGCGAAGAAGATTCCGATCCAGCTCACCCTCAACGGCGAGGAAAGGGCCGAGTTCGTGGAAAGCGGAACCACCTTGCTCAAGGCCCTGCGCGAGAAATTCGGGGACACTTCGCCCAAGGGCGGGTGCCACCAGGGAACCTGCGGCTCCTGCGCGGTGCTGGTTGACGGCGAGCTTCGCCTCTCCTGCCTCACCCTCGCCGAAACCTGCGAGGGCGCGAACGTCGAAACGACGGCAGGGCTTGCCGCCGGCGGCGTCCTGCATCCGCTGCAACGCGCATTTCTCGAAGGCTTTGCCGTGCAATGCGGCTTTTGCACGCCGGGCATGATCATGGCCGCCAAGGCTCTGCTCGACTCCAAATCCAATCC
>QGUU01000046.1 GCA_003242525.1 Pseudomonadota bacterium
TTTTTTTTTTGAAAAGAAAGAGCGACATAGGGGACCTGGGCAGGTCTCGGGGGCCGGGGATGGTTTAAAATAGGCCAGTGAAAGGGCAGTCGAACCAGCCGTCGCGGCCTCGTCGCTGTGCACAACCGCCGCGGTTTCCATTCCGACTGAATTATACCCAGGCATGCCCGCCGAGATGTCAGGGTCCGCGATCGAGGTGCAGGAGGCAGCGAAGACGGAAAGCAATATGGCCGCCGTGGTGCGGTATTGCCTGCCTGCCGGGCGTGCCTTGATCGATCTCAAACGGTCTTCCCCCTCGCTGCCTGGCGCTGATGTTTCTTGCAGTTTTGAATACCGGTTACGGTAGTCGTGTTTCCGCCAGCAGAAACGAGTCCTGTTACAATTCTGCAAGCCGCAGCAAGAAATCATCGATACCGCGGCCCGAGAGTCGTTTTCGCTACTTGACCGTGACCATTTCGCCCGCTTTGGCGGGCACGTCAACTCACCAGACATTACAGATTGTTACATTAATATCGTTGCTGATGACGCGCTCGGTCAGGCCTTGCGCCCATTGTCCGCGACGGCGGTCGGAGGCAACAAGTCCTTGTTCCTTCCAGGCACGACGATCAGACGCTTGATCTTGCCCTTCTTGAACGCCTGAAGGAATCGATTGTAGTCCTTGAACGCGATGCAGCCGTTTGACTGCCCCGGCCGTCCCCGCAAGAGTTCGGTATGCGCGAGCAAGCCGTTGCGGCCGTAGGGGTTCTTGCCGTCGACCGGTGTCAACCGGATGGCCTCGACCCCGTGGAACAGCGCTTCACGCATGGTCAGCTTGTACGTCCCCGGCGGAGTCGGGCCGCGCATCTTCTGGTCTACATATTTGACGTTGTCGGCCATGTGTCCGAGACCCGAATGCGCCTCCAGCCTGGTGCCGTCCGGCAGGGTGACCGTTGCGGCCGAGATGTCATAAACCGCTACGCCCTCCCGAGCACGTGGCGTCGACCTGGAGAAAAGGCTGAACAAACCGCCGCGGTTGCGTGGATTGTCCGGTTTGGCAAAGGCGACCATGTTGCTGCGGTCGCTGGGCTTGGCCGGTTTCCGGGAGGGTGCTTCTTCCCGGCTCCGGGCTCGCATATGGGTGCGTGCAGGTTCGTCATAGGCAGGGTCGCTGTCGACCAGCGGACGCCGCGACGGCAGAGGCACCCCTTCCGGCAGATCTTCGAAAACGGAGAGGTCGCCCTCGTCACTATCCAGGCTGAGACCTTCGGGAGAGACGAACAGGCGGTTGAACGGCGATTCTACCGAAGGGTAGGGCACGGCATAGGCGAGTTCCACGCTTTCGGAGCCGGCAAGTGCGAGCGCCAGCCGCGACGACCGTTCGATTTCCGACCGTTGGCCGAAACGAGCGGGGAGCGGAGCGTGCTGCCTTTCAACTGAGGCCACTTCAAATCGCGCATTCAGGGGCGCGGCCTCGGCCATCGGTGTCGCGGGCTGAACCTTTGCCGCGCCTTGGAAAGCTCGCGCCAGCTTCGGCTGTGTCCTGGCCGCGCGGGTCGCAACCGCCTCGAAGCGTGCCCGTATGTCTTTCGAAGCTGCTTCGACAGGAGGAACCGAGCGTGTCACGTTGACTGGCCGATCCGCCTTGCCGCTCTGAACGGTTCTGCCTGTCGTCAGGTTGAGGGGCTTCTGCGGCATGAAGTTTCGAGATGAGGCAAGCGTGCTCCCGGCCAAATATGCGCTGGCCATGCTGGCCACCAGCCCCAGCGAAAGCGCAATGCCGGTTCCTGAAACGGCAGCCCAGCGCAGTCCCGCGGCACATAAGGATGAAATCCGGGCCGCCCTGCCGGTCTGTTCCTTCCCCCCCAACCAATTACGCTCAAACACCATGAAACACTCTCTCAACCGGCGTGAATTACAACGTCCTCCAAAGCACCCTGCGTCAGCACTGAGCCTTAGGCACATGAAGGCGCTACGTTCGTGTTGCCGATTGATTCAAAAGATGAGCGAAGATGGTTAACCAACCTTTGCCTTACCCCGGTTTCGGGTTCGCATAACCCGGGACAACATTCCCCCATGCGGCGAAAGGCGGCAAAAAAAACCAGCTCTCCGAACGCAAAATGCTGCATTTGGGGCTGTAAAGTCAATCAATTCCGCGAACTGCTTGCGTTGAAACCTGTGCCGGGGCCTTACAAATCAGGCTGGTCGGACGTAGGTGAGAGGCAGGAAAGGGGCAATTCGGCACTGGCCCTCACGAGACCAGCCTTACGCAGTTCGCCTGGCCAAGAAAGCGCTCGACGCCTGGGCGCCAGCTTTCATCGGGCACAAATGCGCGGATTACCGCAATGCCTTCTCCTATGTCGGTCTCAACAAATACCGAACCGGAAAGCTCCTCCGGCAGTTCCTTGCGAACCACGGACATCTGCGCCGGAGTAAGCACCACGGCGTCCAGCGAGGCCTTGTCGGCGCTGCGGTCATTGAAGGAATAGATGTTGTGGCCGCTACGGTCGTATATGGACACCGACCAGAATGGTACATGGCCCGATGCCCTGATCCGTGCCATCCCTTCGTTGAGATCGAACCGGCAGGCGACGGTTTCGAACAGGGGATCTGCCGATTTGACGACTGGTGGGCCTCCGGTTTCCGCTTCAAGAGGCCGCATGACATAGAGGTCGGACATCATTGCCAAGCGGGACCAGGCGTCCCGTTCTGTGAAGTCCGGGACCAGAAGCAGGACCAGGATGTGGATGATGCCGGCGCCAAGCAGGCCGAGCACAAGTGCGCGCGCCAGGCTACGCATTGCATGCCACCCTGCGGATACCGGGGAGGCTTGCATCGAAGAAGCCTGAACTCGTGGCAATCGGCGTGTCGTAAAAGGTGACCACGAAATAGAGCGGCCCCGTGCCCGTCACCGGTAGCCAGTTTCCGGGCAAGGGTTGGTTTCCTGTCTGGATCAGCGTCGTTCCGTCCGCTTTGCGCAGCAATTGGTAGGAGTGGAGCGCTGCCCGCCGCGGCTTGCCGGTGTCGATGGGGTCGATCGAGGCGTCGGCTGCATACAGGGTGAAAAAGCGCGCTGCCGGAAAGCGCCCCTCTATGGCATAGGCGCATTCACGCCGCAGGCGCGCCCCGCTTGAGTCAGCATCCGCGACGAACGCCATGCCTTCGGCGCGGCCGAGCGACAGGACTCCGTTACGGGCAATGCGCGCTTTCGTGTAGGGGTCGGCCGCCTTCGTGCCGGCATCGGGAAAGGCGGTCCATGGCCCGGAGCGGATTGCGCCGACGCCGCTTTGCGCATCGAGTGCGTACCAGACGCTTCCGCCGCCCAGCCCGAAGGCGATGGCGAGTGCAAGTAGCGTCAACAAGGCGTTCTTGAGCATGGGCTGCCATGGTGGGATTGATCGCCCCGATAGCGCGTTGCGCCTCGCAAAGGCAAGCGGACGTGCGAAGCCATGGCGATCAAAGCGAGGAAAGCGTTTCTGCGGCCGGAGGAGCCAGAGGTGGTGCATCGCGCAGCATTTGCGACATTGCGCGCAGGAGCCGGGTCGTCCGGGCGGAAAGCACCGGTGGCCTTTCGAGCGCCTTGTCAGCCTCGGCCGCCTGTTTCCTTTCTGCTTCCTCTGCCTTGGCGGCTACGTTCTGATCCACGAAAGGCTGCTCGATTCCGGGTATGGGCTTAAGGTCGATGTTCTGGTGGGCATACACCATCAGCCTCTGCCATATCATTGCCGGGAGCGAGCCGCCGGTCATGTTGCGCGTCGGGCTGAAATCGTCATTTCCCAACCAGACGGCCGCAGTGAAATTGCCGGTGAAACCGCAATACCAGGCGTCGCGGTAAGCCTGCGTGGTTCCGGTCTTGCCGGCCGAGACGATGCCGGGCAGGGCGGCACGACGTGCCGTGCCAATGACTGGAACTTGTGAGAGCATTTCGTTCATGTAGCGTAGCGCCTGATCGGACAGTACCCGGCGCGGCGGCGGCTGATCCTTGCTGTGGTCCCACACCACAGTTCCCGTATGGGTCACCAGCTGGGTGATCCCGTGACGAGTTCCAACATAGCCATTCTGCGCAAATACGCTGTAGCCGGTGGCCTGGTCCATCACCGTCTGCCCCGAAGTGCCCAGCACGGTCGTCTTGAAGCGCTCTATGGGAGATTCCACGCCCATCGCCTCTGCCATGTCGACCACCGCATCGATGCCGAGCTTGTCCTTGGTGATGCGAACCGGCACAGTGTTTATCGACTTCACCAGCGCCGTCATGATCGTTACGTTGCCGGAGTAGCCGCCCCCATAATTGTGTGGTTGCCAGCCGCCCCAGTTGACCGGTCCGCCTGAAATGACCGTGCTGGGCGTCAGGCCGTGTTCCATCGCAGCGGCGTAGACATAAGGTTTGAAGGACGAGCCGGTTTGTCGCAAAGCCTTGGTGGCGCGGTTGAACTGACTGCTGCCGTAGTCGCGGCCTCCGACGATGGCTCTCACAGCGCCATTCGTCTCTATGACGACTATCGCGCCCTCCTGGACATTGTACTGCTTGCCGTACTGGCGGAGGTGGAATTCAAGAGATTCCTCGGCCGCGTTCTGGATACCGGCGTCGAAAGTGGTATGGGCAACCAGCGAGTGGTGTCCGGGAGGCGCCAGCCGCTTCACCTCGTCAAATGCCCAGTCCAGGTAATAGTCAGGACTTTTGCGATCGCCGCGGTCGACCACGTCGGCGGGCCGGAGCCTGGCCTGAAGAACCTGTCCTTCGGTCATGAAGCCGGCATCGACCAGATTGTTGAGCACGATATTGGCGCGGGCGCGTGCGGCCGGCAGATTGATGTGGGGAGCATATTTGCTGGGCGCCTTGAAAAGGCCGGCCAGCATCGCCGCTTCCGCAAGATTGATGTCCTTCACGCTCTTGCCGAAGTAGAAATCCGCCGCGGCCTCTATCCCGAACGTGCCGCCACCCATATAGGACCGGTCAAGGTAGAGCTGCAGGATTTCCTTTTTGGTCAGGTTGGCCTCCAGCCAAACCGCCAGGAAAGCTTCCTTGATCTTGCGTTCGAGCGTCCGTTCATTGGTCAGGAAAAGGTTCTTCGCAAGCTGCTGCGTGATGGAAGAGCCTCCCTGGACGACGGAATTGGCTCGAAGATTTTCGCTTAGCGCGCGCACCAGGCCGAAGAAATCGATGCCATAATGGTCGAAGAAGCGCCGGTCCTCAGTTGCCAGAACCGCCTTGATGACATGGTCGGGCATCTCGTCCACCGGCACGGAATCGCGTTGGATGATGCCCCGCTGGCCAATCTCGTTGCCGTAGCGATCAAGGAAGGTGACGGCGAAATCGTCCTGCGCGCGCCAGTCGCCCTTTGTCTCCTCAAATGCCGGCAGGGCAAGAGCCAGCATGACAACGGAACCGGCCGCACCCAGGGTGAAGCCCTCCGAGAGCAGTTCGATCACGCCGCGCCGCCACCCCTTCAGCCGCAGGCGCCGGGACAGGATGGTTGCAGTTTCCCAGAACTGGGCAAGCCGGAAGCCCAACTCGTAAGCCGATGAATCGATCCACGCGTCAATGGCAAGGAAGAAGGCGGCGATACGTCTTCTTTTCCTGGCAGGTTCTGATTCGACCATCGTTGCGGACCGACTGAGAAGGGCGGGCTGGTTCCGGATCGCTTGCGGTTCTTTGCGCAGCAACCCGATCAACTACTATGTGCCGTTTTTGCACAATGTTACAAGGACGAGAAAGCCACAGCCGCACAATGCTTTCAGCTAGGGTAAAGAAGAGGCGGCCTACTTTATGGGGATGTCCGCTTGAGCCGGTCCGCAGATGGGCGGGCTTTAGGTCACACGCTGGTCACGAACCCGTCCAGCACCTTCTTCTGACCGGCGCGGTCGAAGTCTATGGTGAGCTTGTTGCCCTCGATTGCCGCGATGTTGCCGTTTCCGAACTTCTGATGGAACACGCGGTCCCCGATCTTGAAGGGGGAAGGGGCGTCGGCAACTGATTTCGCCACCAGTTCGCCCTCGATGGTGCGGCCCTTCACCGAGCCACGGCCGGCACCGTAGCCGGAATCCACCTCGCCATAACCGATACGCTCCACCGCATGGCCGGAGCGCGTGCCCCAGTTGCGGTCGGTCGCCTCTGTGCGGTTGGCCTGTGCACGCTGCCAGCCCGGCGTGGCGTAGGTGCTTGAAAAGGCCCCGCCGCCTCCTGAATGCTGATCACCCCGCGCGGCACGAGCGCCGGAGGGTGGACCCAGACTATCGAATCGCGATGCGCCATATGGATTCTGGCGGCCGGCCGAGAATCCGCCACGCCCTGCGGCGAAGCTTGAGCCGACATAAGGGTTGCCATAGCCGCCATAGCCGCTGCCGCCTTCGGCGACCTCGACATGCTCCTCCGGCAATTCGTCGAGGAATCGAGAGGGGATGGTCGACTGCCACAGGCCATGAATGCGGCGGTTCGAAACGAACCAGATGTGCAGGTTTTTCTTCGCGCGGGTCAGGCCCACATAGGCCAGTCGACGCTCCTCCTCCAGGCCGGCCCGGCCGCCTTCGTCAAGCGCCCGCTGGTGCGGAAACAGACCTTCTTCCCAGCCCGGCAGGAACACGGTCTCGAACTCGAGGCCCTTGGCTGAGTGCAGCGTCATGAGCGAGACCGCGTCCAGCCCTTCGTTCTGTTCCGCGTCCATCACCAGGGCGACGTGTTCCAGGAAGGCACGAAGGGACTCGTATTCTTCCATCGAGCGGACAAGTTCCTTCAAATTCTCCAACCGGCCCGGCGCTTCCGCCGACCGGTCGTTCTTCCACATATCGGTGTAGCCGCTTTCCTCCAGCACGATCTCGGCCAGCTCGGTGTGTGGGGTAGAATCGAGAAGGCCTTGCCAGCGAGCGAAATTGGCGGCCACCTCGCGAAGCGCGGCGCGTGGCTTGGGCTTCAACTCGTCAGATTCGGCAAGGTTTTCCGCGGCAGCCAGCATCGGAAGCCCGAGCGCGCGCGCCGTTGCATGGACCTGGCTGATTGTTGCCTCGCCAAGACCGCGCTTCGGCACATTGACGATGCGCTCGAATGCGAGGTCGTCGGTCGGATTTGCGATGACCCGCAGATAGGCCAGCGCATCGCGGATTTCCTGTCGTTCGTAGAAACGCGGCCCGCCGATGACGCGATAGTTCATGCCGATTTCAATGAAGCGGTCTTCGAATGCGCGCATCTGAAAGGATGCGCGTACCAGAATGGCCATGTCGTTGAGGAAATGGCCCTTCCGCTGCAGGGCCTCGATCTCGTCGCCGACGGCCCGTGCCTCTTCGTCGGAATCCCAGGCAGCATGCACCGCCACCTTGGCGTCGTCCGGGTCGGGCCTGTCCGTGAACAGCGTTTTGCCCAGGCGCCCTTCATTGTGGGCGATGAGGTGAGAGGCCGCGCCGAGAATATGGGCGGTGGAGCGATAGTTGCGTTCCAGGCGGATAACGGTGGCGCCCGGAAAATCCTTCTCGAAGCGCAATATGTTGTCCACATCGGCTCCCCGCCAGCCATAGATTGACTGATCGTCGTCGCCGACGCAGCAGATGTTGACCTTTCCTTCGCTAACGGCCTCCCCAGTCTTTGGCGTCGGCCGCTGCGCCAGCAGACGCAGCCACAGATACTGCGCCGTGTTTGTGTCCTGATACTCGTCAACGAGTATGTACTTGAACTTTTGGTGATATTCCGCGAGCACGTCATGGTTCTCGCGGAAGATACGGATTGGGTGGAGCAGCAGGTCGCCGAAGTCGCAGGCATTCAGCGTCTTCAGCCTCTCCTGATAGGCGGCATAGAGTTCGCGGCCCTTGCCATTGGCAAAGGCACGGGCATCGCCCTCCGGAATATCACCGGGAGCGAAGCCCTTGTTTTTCCAGTTGTCGATCATCTGCGCGAAGGTGCGCGGAGCCCAGCGCTTGTCGTCGAGTCCTTCGGCCTGGATAATCTGGCGGATAAGGCGGATCTGATCGTCCGTGTCCAGGATGGTGAAGTCGGACCTCAGGCCGGCAAGCTCGGCATGACGGCGAAGAAGCTTCACGCCGATCGAATGAAAGGTGCCCAGCCAGGGCATGCCCTCGATCGCCTCGCCGACCAGCAGGCCGATGCGCTGCTTCATCTCGCGCGCAGCCTTGTTCGTGAAAGTCACGGCGAGGACCTGGCTCGGCCATGCTTTTCCCGTGGCCAATATATGCGCGATGCGGGTGGTTAGCACGCGCGTCTTGCCGGTGCCGGCCCCGGCCAGCACCAGAACCGGCCCTTCTGTCGTTTCGACTGCGAGCCGCTGCTCAGGGTTCAGGCCCTTCAGATAGTCGGGCACCCCGCCTTGCCGTGCAGCCATGGCCCGCGCTGCGATGCCCGATCCCGAGCCAGCCGCCCGTGCAACCGGTCGTGCGGCAGGATCGCGCGGAGCATCGTCCTCGTCAAAAAAAGGCATATCGTCGGGAAAGCCGGCCATCTCTTGCGAATGTAGTGATTCGGAGGGGAAAGGCCAGCATTGTCGCCGTTTTGTTCCGTGTCTACGACGATATACGCGGAAGTTCCCGCTACCGCGCGTGAAGCGCTAATTCCGCGCCCGCCAGTCCAGTCCCGTTCCATCATGGCAGGGCGGGGAGGAACGGAAGCTTGCGCGAAGCATTGATACCACGTTCCTGCCTTGCAAGTTTTAACAGGGAGGCTCGTTTGGCCATCCTCGTTACATCCATTCTTCTCGCACTTATCGGTCTTTATCTTGGCATCGGCGGCGGCTGGCTGATCGCTCTGGGCGGCAGCTGGTACTATCTGATTGCCGGAATTGCCTTTGTCGTCACCGCCGCGCTGATCTGGCGAAGGCGCAGCGCTGCCCTGTGGCTCTATGCAGCCCTCGTCTTCGCCACGCTGATCTGGGCCATATGGGAAGTCGGTTTCGACTGGTGGTCGCTCGGCCCGCGCGGCGGCGTCATCATCCTGCTTGCATTGTGGCTGCTGACGCCATGGGTAAGCAGGAAGCTCGTCGGGCCTGACGGTCGCGCTCCGCTCACCCTGGCCGTGCTTGCCTCATTGGGCGTTGCCTTCTACGCAATGTCGACGGACCCCTACGACGTTTCCGGGAGTCTGCCGACCCGGGCAGTTGCGGCTACGCCGGATCTCGGCGGCGGCATCCCGCCAGGCGAATGGCATTTCTACGGCCGGACCCAGTTCGGCCAGCGTTACTCGCCGCTCGACCAGATCACGGTTGAAAATGTCGCCAATCTGGAACTGGCATGGACCTATCGCACCGGCGACATACGCGGTCCGCAGGATGTGACGGAGACGACCTATCAGGTGACCCCGCTGAAAGTGGGCGACACTCTCTATCTCTGCACGCCACATAACCTTGCCATTGCCCTGAATGCCACGACCGGGGAGGAAAAATGGCGGTTTGACGCCCAAGTGGGCCTGGAAGCGGCCCGCCAGCACCAGACCTGTCGCGGTGTGGCCTATCACCGTGACGATGGGGTACCGACCGGGCAGCCTTGTGCCGAACGTGTTTATCTGCCCACGGCCGATGCCCGCCTCATCGCCCTGGATGCCGCGAACGGCGAGATATGCGCAGGCTTTGCTGACGGCGGGACGCTGGACCTGCTGGCCAACATGCCTTTCCCGAAAGCCGGCTACTATTATTCCACGTCGGCGCCCCTTATCGCAGGGGGAAAGATCATCGTTGGGGGCGCGGTGAATGACAATTATTCAACCGAATCCCCATCCGGTGTCATCCGCGCCTTCGATGTGGATACCGGCGAGCTTGTCTGGAACTGGGACTCTGGCAATCCGGAGGATACGGCGCCGCTGCCGCCCGGCGAGAAATATACGAACAATTCTCCCAATATGTGGTCAACGGCGAGCGCTGATGAAGAGTTGGGCCTCGTTTACATTCCGCTTGGTAACCAGACCCCCGACCAGCTCGGCATGAACCGCAGCGAGAGCGTCGAGAAATATTCTTCCTCAATCGTGGCGCTGGACCTCGATACCGGCCAGGTGCGCTGGGTGCGCCAGACCGTCCATCACGATCTGTGGGACATGGATGTGCCGGCGCAGCCATCTTTGATCGACATCACCACGGCGGATGGTGTCGTTCCTGCCCTGGTCGGTCCGACCAAGCAGGGCGACATCTATGTGCTGAACCGCGAAACCGGTGAGCCACTTGTGCCGGTGAAAGAAGTGCCGGCGCCGACAGGCGCGATCCCGGAGGATTTTACTGCGCCGACGCAGCCCGTATCGGGGTTGTCCTTCAGTCCTGAACCCCTGACTGGGTCGGACATGTGGGGCATCACCATGTTCGACCAACTCGCTTGCCGCATCGAGTTCCGCAGCCTTCGCTACGAAGGGCGCTATACGCCGCCATCGGTCCAGGGCACGCTGGTTTATCCCGGCAATTTCGGAGTATTCAACTGGGGCGGCGTGGCGGTCGATCCCGTCCGGCAAGTCATGTTCGGAATGCCTACCTATCTGGCGTTCGAGGCGCGGCTCATTCCCCGGGATGAAGTGCCGCCCGAAGATGAAGGGCGAGGTTCGGAGCAAGGACTTAACAGGAACGAAGGCGCACCCTATGCCGTGGAGATGGGGCCTTTCCTTTCGCCGTTGGGCGTGCCGTGCCAGGCGCCGCCCTGGGGATATG
>QGUU01000482.1 GCA_003242525.1 Pseudomonadota bacterium
TCTGGTGGGCTCGAAGAGTGTTAAAAGAGAGCGCCGCGCCTTCGGCGCGATGGCCGAGCCGGTATTCTGCACCAAGATCGCCTCGCGTCTGACACGTACCTATACAGACCGCCACGGCTTGAAGGACATATGCTCGGAGCTTCTCGGAGTGAGTCTTTCAAAGCAGCAGCAGTCGTCGGACTGGGCGGCCGAGACACTTTCGCCTGAGCAACTCGACTACGCGGCCTCCGACGTGCTGTACCTGCACAGGCTGCGCGAGGCGCTGGCCGGGCGGCTGGCGCGCGAAGGCCGCACGAAGGAGGCGGATGCCTGCTTCCGTTTCCTGCCCACACGTGCCAAGCTTGACCTCATGGGTTGGGCGGAGGAAGACATTTTCGCCCATAGTTGACAGGGGCGAAAACCGGAACCTTGCAACCGAAAGAGCGAAGCTGGGCCGGTTCGAGGGAGACAGGATGGCGGAGCGACGACCCATTGAAACGGCGCCAAAGGACGGGTCGGAAGTTGTTGTCTACTGGACCGACGCCGATGGCGTGATGAACGAATCCGTCGCCCGCTGGCGTGACGGCAACTGGTGGACATATATCGACAGCGACACGCAAAAACGGATCGACCCGACAAGCTGGCGGCCCGAGATGGAGGAAGACTGAGCTTGCCGCTGGCGGCGGCGCGCAGTTTCGCATAGGCTTGCGATGTTTCAACCGCGGCGCGATTCGGCTGCGGCCGCCCGCCGCATCAGGGAGGGAAGTGCAATGGGCGTCGAAAGCTTGCTTGTCTTCATCATTGTCGGTGCGATTGCCGGCTGGCTCGCGGGGTTGATTGTCAAGGGTTATGGTTTCGGCCTTATCGGCAACATCGTCGTCGGCATCGTCGGCGCCTTCATTGCGGGCTGGCTTTTTCCCGCGGTTGGCGTCAGCCTCGGCACCGGAGTGATCGCGGCCATCATCCACGCGGTCATTGGCGCCGTCATACTTTTGCTGCTGATCCGGCTGGTCAAATCCGCCTGAGGCGCGAACTAAAAAGGAGCGCGCCATGAGCCGCAATGCTCTTTACATGGCGATCGGCGCGCTCGCTGTCATTGTCGTCGTGCTTGCCGTCTATGCCTACCAGCAGGCGACGAAGCCTAAGGGCATTGAGCTGAAGATCGATGACAGTGGCATTTCCATTCAGCAGAACTGAGGCTTCTCGCCGGCCCTTCAGTTGGCGCGGGGCCGCGATGCTGGTCTTGGTTCCGAAACCAGCGGAGATGGTCCGGCATCGATAAGCAGGCCGGTGATGCGGGCAAAGCCGGCGAAGGATTTGCGCGCTTCCTCGGCGCTCATCTGTGCCGCCATTGCGGCCGCACAGCAATTTAATGCACACCGATAGACCGGACCGCGCCGGCCGACCGGCCATTCCCGTAAAAACGCCAGCGCTTCGGCTACGTTTTCAATTTCCTCGACCGGATGTCCAGCGCCACGCGACAAGCGGACAGGCGAAAGGAACTGCAGACGGTTCATCGACTTCCTCCCACAGGATCGAGACTTTGGCCGAATTTCGGCTTGAACTCAGTTAACGCCAGCGGTCCGCATTGGTTCCCGCTGGTCGCAGGTGAGCTCCGTAGGGCGATTGAAGGATGACGGGGGGCGGAAGGCAAATCACTTTGTTTCTCTGCGGGAGAAAAACAGGCGCAGCCGGTGTGGCGCCGCGCTCCGCTCCTTCGGTGCACGCCACCATTGGTCGCGCAGGCAGCCCGGCTGACTTCCTTTCGGTCCTGCTTGTCCGCAAAAGGGATTGATGATTAAGCTGAGCTCCACAGGATATTGAATCGCAGGAGAACAGGGCTTGTACAATCATATTCTGGCCGCGACAGATGGCTCCGAGCTTGCCCAGCGAGGGGTGCAGCAAGGCCTGTCCCTGGCCAAGGCTCTAGGAAGCAAGTTGACGATCATTACCGTCACCGAGCCATTCCCCATCTATGGCGGGGCGATCGGCTCAGGATGGGTGGCCAGCCAGACCGACTATGAGCGTTACGATAAAGGACAGCGCGAGTTCGCCAGCTCGGTCCTTTCGGCAGCGCAGAAGCTCGCGACCGAAAAAGGCGTAGAGGCGGAGACGCTTCACATTCCGGATGCGCAGCCTGCAACCGCAATCCTGGAAGCCGCCTCCAGTCGCGGCTGCGACCTGATCGTAATGGCATCTCATGGGCGGCGCGGGGTCGGTCGCCTGTTGCTCGGCAGCCAGACGGCGGAGGTTCTCGCTCACAGTCACACGCCGGTGCTGGTCGTGCGCTAGCAATTTGAGCTTCAGGGGACGACACCCCGGCAAGCCCAGGCGACATTCGCGAAGGAGCGTGGCCCATCGGCGCCGCCGGCTTCATAGGCGTCGCGTACTGCCGCGGTCAGGCGCACATTCTCTGCATCGCCCAGCGTGGCCACATATTGGCCTAGCGGACCTTCGCCTTCAGCGATGGGCGCCCAGTAGTCCTCGAAGTTCCGATAGTCCATCCGGACCATCATTTCCGTCTCCGACACCTCCGAGAGGCCTTGCTCGACGAAGGTGCGTTTCATCTCTCCGGGCTGCATCATAGGTTGGAAACAATAGCGGGCGCGCAGTTTCCTTCCGCTTTCGCCGAGGAGCGCCGCCGTGTCGATCGCCATGCGCATGCCCGGCATGCCTCCAAGATGGTCCCACAC
>QGUU01000483.1 GCA_003242525.1 Pseudomonadota bacterium
AAAAAGAGTCGGGTACATGTCCCGACAGATCGCGAATGGTGCCCTCCGCATCCAGAAGTCCGGGCCGCTCAGCACCCGCTTCACCGTAGCGCAGCAATTTCATGGCTGTTTCCTTTCCTGTGTGAAGTGCGGCTGGCATCCAGGCCTGCGGGCGGCGCACAGTGGATCAAATCGACCAGCCGCCATCGATATTGTAAGCCTGACCGGTCGTGTAGGTGGCGCTCGCCAGGTACACGGCGAGATCAGCAATCTCCTGCGGCGTACCGAGGCGCCCCATTGGCTGGCGAGCTATGAAGGCGGCACGCGCGGTCTCATAGTCACCCAGCGCCCGCATCCTCCCCTCCAGAGAGGGCGTTTCCACCGTGCCGGGGCAAATGGCATTGCAGCGAATGCCCTTGGTCACATAGTCGGCGGCGATGGCCTTGGTCAGTCCGATCACCGCTGCTTTGGTGAGTCCGTAGACGAAGCGGTTCGGCACACCCTTCTGCGAGCTCGCAAGCGACGACATGTTGATGATCGAGCCCTCGGAGCGTGCCAGCATGCCGGGCAGCACGGCGCGGATGGTGCGCACCATGGCGCGGACATTAAGATCGAGGGCGAAGTCCAGGTCGCCCTCCTGCATTTCCAGAATGGTGCCGCTATGGACGTAGCCGGCACAATTGAACAGGACGTCCACCGGACCGATTTCCATGAAGGCAGCGTTGACCGCATCGGTGTCCAGCACGTCCAGGCGCCGGGTGATTATGTTCTCGCGACCATCGAGCTCTGCAAGCGCCTTTTCATCGATATCCGTCGCATGCACCTTGGCGCCAGCCTCCGCAAAGGCGAGCACGCTGGCGCGGCCAATGCCTTGCGCTGCGGCGGTGATGACCACCGTCTTGCCGGAGAGTTTTCCTGCCATGAAATCCCCCTCCATTTCCGGCGCAAATGTATTGCCGAAGTCCACTTCCGGCAAAATGCCGGTCTGTTCCGGCCATGCGTCCGCACCACTTTTGGGTAAAGTCCGTCAACGGGCCCGTCAAGCCGGACAGCCCGTCAGATTTGGCAAAGCACACGCGCGAACATCCTGTCACGCGGATTGTAATCCGGATGATCGGGGACGAACTTTTCTTCGGTCATGGCCAGCGAGGCAATGTCTTCAGCCGCATAGCTGCGAAAACCCGGCCCGCTTCCACCCATGATCTGCACCGCAGACAGCCACAGCCTGCCCTGTGCGTCATAGCCCACCATGTATGGATCGACGATTCTTATGTCGTCCTTGTAGGCAAGCACCAGCCGTTGTCGTTGCGCAATCGCGCCGCATGCAATTTCGATCACGCGACTGTCATCATTGGCCATGCCCGTAAGGATAGGGCGGCACGCTCGCGCGACCAGCGGCCTTGCTGCTTAGCCTAGCCCACGAAGGCGCGTTCGACGACAAAGCTTGCGGGAGAACTCAGCGAACCTTCGACGAACCCGAGCCCTTCCACCAATTCCTTGACGTCCCTGAGCATATGCATCGAGCCGCAGATCATGACGCGGTCCGTCTCGGGATTCAGGCGCTCGATGCCGAGGTCTTCATAGAATTTGCCGGAACTGATCAGCGCGGTGATGCGTCCCATCCGCTCGCTCGGCTCGCGCGTCGTGGAGTTGTAGAGCCTCACGCGACCGCGCGTGAGCTCGCCGATGAGAGGATCGTTCTCCAGGTTGGCAACCAGCTCCTGTCCGTACACCAGTTCGGCCCTGTCGCGGCAGGTGTGGGTGAGGATGACCTGCTCGAACTTTTCATAAGTTTCGGGGTCCCTCAGGAGCGAGGCAAAAGGGGCGACGCCCGTGCCGGTGGAAATCATGAACAAACGCTTTGCCGGCGTGAGTGCATCGAGCACCAGGGTGCCGGTCGCCTTGGGGCGTATCAACACCGTGTCACCCGGCTGGATCTTCTGCAATTCAGACGTCAGCGGGCCGTCCGGCACCTTGATGGAAAAGAACTCCAGTTCATCGTCCCAGGCGGGGCTTGCCACCGAGTAGGCCCGGAACACCGGTTTCTCCGCATTGGGCAGGCCGATCATGACAAATTCGCCGGAACGGAAACGCAGCGACTGAGGCCGCGTGACGCGGAAGGAGAAGAGCCGGTCGGTATAGTGGCGAACGGAAACCACCGTCTCGGCGTGCACGTTCGGAGGAATCGGAAAGTTGAGTGGACGCGCATCCTCGGCCCTAAACGCGGGAACAGTGTTCATGCGATACTGCCTCTGTTCGACGCCGCCAAAAGCTCCCGTCGCGCATCCTCACCTGCGGTTTGCGGTGCGCGTCACACTTGCAGCGGATAGCCATTGTGTCCAAAAACTATTAGTATACAAATGAATTGGGCGTCAAGATAATGGGATAAAACGCCTTTTCAATCTTATACATATCCGTAGTCCGGACTTTTCGGGTTTCGATCATGGAGGAGAATGTTTCGATGCGTGGCGGGCAAGGGCGCGACGCGGTCGTTGCCGGCATCGATGTCGGGGGCACCTTCACCGACCTGATCCTGATCGACGGTCCAGGCAAGACGGTGCGCATAGCCAAGACCCCGACCACTGTGGACAACCAGGCCCATGGCGTGGTCGCGGCACTGGCTGCGAGCGATTTCCCCGTGAAGGACATAGACCTTATCGTCCACGGCACCACCACCACGACGAACGCCGTAC
>QGUU01000484.1 GCA_003242525.1 Pseudomonadota bacterium
CCCTCCTGCAGCTTCTTGGCTGCGGCTTCGGGCGTCGTGGTCCCGTTGATGACGTTGGCCGACTCGACCCAGGTCTCGTTCTCCAGGTTCGGCGTGCCGCGTGACAGTATCTGGTAGGTCGAGCGGATCGTTGACTGGCACTTGTCGCGCCAGGAGACGAATTCCTGCGCCAGCGGATCGTCCATTTTCACTGCCGTCGAGTTCAGGCTGAAGAAGCCGGGCAGCGCATTGGCATAGATTTCCGCGAACTCTGGCGAAGCCACCCAGGAGAGAAACTTCTTGGCGGCTTCCGGGTTCTTGCTGGCAGCGTTGAGGCCGATGCCGATGTCGTTATGGTCGGAGATGTAGCAGGTGTCGCCGGCTTTCTCGACCGGTGGCGGGAAGGCGCCCATCTTGAACTGCGCCTGCGTATTGAACAGCGAGATTTCCCATGAGCCGGCCGGATAGATGGCGGCGCGGCCGAGCGTGAACAGATTCTGGCTGTCGGGATAGGTCTGCGCCTCGAATCCGTCGCCGAGATAGGGCTTCCACTTCGCCAGTTCCTCGAACGGCGCGACCCATTGGGGATCGGTCAGCTTCTGCTCGCCCTTGATGAGCGCCAGCCGGCCTTCCTCGCCTTTCCAGTAGTTCGGGCCGATATTCTGATAGCCCATGGTGGCCGCTTCCCACAGGTCCTTGGTGCCCATGGCCATGGGAATGTAGGTGCCGTCTTCCTTGATCTTGTCGAGTGCGGCGAAGAACTCGTCGCGCGTTTCGGGCACCTTGATGCCGAGTTCGTCGAAGGCGTCCTGATTGTAGATGAAGCCATGGATGACTGAAGCCATGGGCACGCAGAATGTGGCCTTGCCATCGTCCGTCGTCCATGCCGCCTTGGCCACGTCGGAGAAGTTCTCCATGCCCGGCAGGCTGGTCAGGTCGGCGAGATTGCCCTTGTTGTAGAGCTCGAGGGACTTGTCGAAGGGGCGGCAGGTGATGAGGTCGCCGGCGGAGTCCGCCTGCAGCTTGGCCCCCAGCGCGGCGTCATATTCGGTTGGGGCCGAGGGAGAGAACGTCACCTTGATGCCGGGGTTCTTGGCCTCGAAAGCGGGGATCAGCTTTTCCTGCCAGATGGGCAGGTCGTCGTTGCGCCAGCTTTCTATGGTCAGCGTTGCGTCCTGGGCCAGGGCAGCCCCGGAGCCGAGGATGCTGGAGCCGAGAAGTATGGCTGTGAGAAGTTTGGTTTTCATGCTCAGTCTCCCTGTAGACCCTTTTCAGGTTCGGTTGTGACGAGATCGGAAACAGCGCGCTCCCGTTCCCCTCGTGCGGCGGAAAGCGCCGGCCTCAGCCTGTGGCCGGAGCGTTCCAGGATTCGTTGCGCCGTTTCGGCATCTCCCGCGCCTGCGGCAAGCAAGATGGCAGTCTTTACCGAGCCGCCGGATTTTTCCAGAAAGTATCTCGCTTCTTCATGTCCGCATCCCGCTACCGCCGAAACGATCCGCGCGGCCCGGTCACGCAACTTTGCATTGTCGGCAACGAGATTGACCATGTAGCCGTCGTGGACATGGCCAAGATGGACGGCCGCAAGAGTGGAAAGCATGTTGAGTGCGATCTTCTGCGCGGTACCTGCACCCATGCGGGTGGAGCCCGCAATCACCTCCGGCGGCGTCTCGAGCAATATGCTGATGTCCGCTTTTTCCAGTAGAGGCGCGGCCGGGTTGTTGGCGATTGCGACCGTTGCAGCGCCGCGCCGGCGGGCTGCCTCCAGGGCGGCGACGGCATAGGGCGTCGACCCGCTGGCCGAAACCGCGATCAGGCAATCGTCGCTTCCGATCCGCGCGTCCGCAATCGCCGTCTCCGCCTCGGCGACATCATCCTCGGGCGCGCCGGCGAGGGATTTCAGCGCATCTTCGCCTCCGGCCAGGAGCACGACGATCCGGTCGCTTGCGATGCCGAACGTGCCGGGCAGCTCCAGCGCGTCGGCCAGCGCCATCAGCCCGGAACTTCCTGCGGCGGCATAGACCACCCGGCCGCCGGCGCGCAGTCGCGTGGCGATGAGTTCGGCGGCGGAGGCAATGGATGGGATGGCGGCATGAACCGATTGTGCGGCGTCGGCCTGTCCGCGGGCGAGCAGGGACAGGATTGCTTCGGGTGGCTGAGTGTCCAGCCCCTCCGCATCGCGATGAAGCGCTTCCGTGCGCCGTTCCACCATCGGCTTCCTCCTGCTTCGACAATACCAAAAAAATACCACTTGTCCACACGAATAGTGGGTTTTTGGCAGACCATCCATCCTGCGCTTGAACAAATCACGAAAAATCAATGAAATAGGGTGTTTAAGGTTCTCTAACGGAACTTAACTCTTGGCTAATGGTATTTTACTGGTATTATCAACCGCGAGGAGGCCTTACGTGACGTTCGTTCTTGGCATCGACGGCGGCGGCACAAGCTGCAGGGCAGCGCTCGCGACCCTCGAGGGCGTGGTGATCGGCCGCGCCAAAACAGGCGCTGCCAACATTCGCACCGATCTTACCGGCGCCCGTGCGCATATTGTCGAGGCGGCGCGCCAGGCCTTCCTGGCCGCCGGCAAGGACGCCGAACTCCTTTCGCGCACTCCGGCCGTTCTCGGCCTTGCCGGGGCCAATGTAGGCACCTACAGGCAGCAGCTTGAAGCCATCCTCCCCTT
>QGUU01000485.1 GCA_003242525.1 Pseudomonadota bacterium
GCTTCAACAGCGCGGCCCCGGCGGGGCGCCAGCGGCCAGCCACCCGGCCTTCGAGCCGCATCCGATACAGGGCTGGACGCCGGATTTCATTCCTGGCGTCCTGCAGGAAGCCGTCGACCGGCACCTTTATGACGAAGTAATGCCGATAGCCGGCCCTGAGGCAATGAAGTGGGCTAGGGAACTTGCCCAGAAGGAGGGCATCTTCTGCGGTATTTCCGCAGGGGCCACCTTCGGCGTGGCCCGCCAGGTCGCCGAGCAGGCGCCCGCCGGATCAGTCATACTATGCATGCTTCCCGACACCGGAGAACGATACCTGTCGACCCCGCTTTTCGACGGCATCGAGGCCGACATGGACGAAGAGGAGCAGGCGCTGTCGCTTTCGACGCCGGGCTTCCAGTTCGCCGCCTGACGGCATTGAAAGGTCCCGCCATGGAAGCTGTGCGCGCAGACGTCGAAGTTGCCGCCGAAGAGTCGCTCGACCCGGCCGACTGGTTCGCGGTAACAGAAGCGGCGCATCGGGTCGTTGACGAGGCAATTGCCTATCTTCGGGACGTGCGCACACAGCCAGCCTGGCGCGACGTGCCGGCTGTCGTGAGAGAGCGATTTGCCGAGCCACTGCCACGCGGACCTCAGCCTCTGGCTGAGGTCCTCCGCCTGGTTTCGCAGGACGCCATGCCCTATCCAATGGGCAATGTGCATCCACGTTTCTGGGCCTGGTACATGGGGTCCAGCAACCTTACAGGCGCCCTGGCAGATTTTCTTGCAGCAATCCAGGGATCGAACCTGGGAGGCGGCAATCACGCTGCCGTTCTCATTGAACGACAGGTGATCGATTGGTGCAGGGAGATGGTTGGCTTTCCGGCCGGAGCCAGTGGCACCCTGACCAGTGGCGGCTCCATGGCAAACCTGCTCGGCCTTACCGTCGCGCGCAATGTGAAGGCCGGAATTGACATCCGCGAGCAGGGCGTTGCGGCAATGCCCAAGCCGCTGCGCTTTTACGGTTCGGACCAGATACACTCCTGCCATCGCAAGGCCATCGAGACGCTTGGCCTTGGAAACCAGGCCTTGCGTCGTATCGAAACGGACGCCGCTTTTCGCATCGATGTTTCAGCGCTGAGGGCGGCAATCGCGCAGGACCGTGCAGCGGGACTGAAGCCTGCCTGCATCATCGCCAACGCCGGGGCGGTGAACACGGGTGCCATAGATGATCTGGAAGCCCTGGCCGACCTCGCTGCCGAGGAGGATATGTGGCTTCACATCGACGGCTGCATCGGCGCGTTGTTAGCAATTGCGCCGCTGGGCCATCAACTTGTTCCCGGCCTGGGACGCGCAGATTCGCTGGCGCTCGACCCACACAAGTGGCTGCATGCCCCCTTCGATGTCGGCTGCTGCCTGGTAAGGGATGCTGTCGCCCATCACGGCACCTTCGCGGCGACGCCGGAATATCTGGAGTCCGCACCCAGAGGGCTGCCCTCGGGTCATTGGCTCCATGAGTTCGGTCTGCAGACCTCGCGCGGGTTCCGTGCATTGAAGGTCTGGATGGCGCTGAAGGAGCATGGGGCGGAAAAATTCGGTCGGCTCATCGACCAGAATATTCATCAGGCGCATTACCTCGCCAGCCTCGTCGAGAAGGAGCGCCGGCTAACCCTGATGACGCCTGCAGCCATCAACATCGTCTGTTTCCGATACGACCCAGGAGGCCTTGACGAACCGGCCATCAAGGCGCTGAACACCGAGATCATGCTGCGGTTGCAGGAGGCGGGTACTGCAGTGCTTTCCGATACGACGCTGCGGGGCAAACATTGCCTTCGTGCCGCCATCTGCAATCACCGCACGCGCTACAGCGACCTGGATCTGCTGGTCTCCGAAATCCTGCGCCTGGGGGGAGAGCTGGAGAAGGAAGACGCAGTATCCGTCGATAGGGCCCGACGGGAGACACGATAGGCTTACGGGCCATGCATGGAGCGGCGCAGAGTTGTTCCAGAGACATGCGTGTTGGGCAGAGCCCTCGGCCCCGAAGCCGCCCGCGGAGGGGGCCTCACCAGCCTTGGAATTGCTTTAGCGCTTGAGGATCTATTTTGCCTTCTGCCACGTCGGCAAGGGCGCGATCGAGAATCTCGATTCCCATCTGCGCCTCTTCCCGCGTAAGGGTGAGCGGCGGCGTAAATTCAAGGACGTTCGAGTTCACGCCGACATAGAACAGCACGAGACCCAGTTCGAAGCATCGATAAACGGTCATGGCCGTTTCGCGGCTTGCCGGTGCCTTGGTGCCACGATCACTGACGAGTTCCACGCCTATCGCAAGGCCGCGCCCCCGGACGTCGCCGACAAGGCCATGCCTCTTCTTGAGACTGTTCAAGCCTTCGAGCAGATAAGCGCCCGTCCGCTTCGCATTTTCGACCAGTCCGTCTTCTTCGATCGTTTCAAGCACGGCAACGGCCGCTGCCGCGCAGACCGGGTTGCCGTGAACCGTCTGGAATGAAAAGGCGGACTGATGGTTCATCACCGCCTCCGGGCCGACAGCGGCGGAGATCGGGAGCCCACCGCCAAGACCTTTTCCGAAGACGATGATATCGGGTTCGATCCCCAGGTGCTCGAAGGCGTGCAATTTTCCGCTGCGCCCCAGACCCACCTTGACCTCGTCGCAGACGAGAAG
>QGUU01000486.1 GCA_003242525.1 Pseudomonadota bacterium
AAGCGTCGGGGAGACCATCGCGGTGGTCGCGCTTGTCAAAAGGATACTCGACGAGGGCGTCAACATCGTGCTCACCACTGGCACGGTGACATCGGCCAAGGTGGCCGAGGAACGGTTTGGCGACCGTGTCATCCACCAATATGTGCCCCTTGACCTGAAGCCCGCGGTCAGCCGGTTCCTCGACCATTGGCAGCCCGATCTCGCGGTGATCGCGGAGTCGGAAATATGGCCCATGACGATTTTGGAATTGGGCGCGCGTGCAGTGCCCCAGATCCTGGTCAACGGTCGGCTTTCCGATCGTTCCTTTGCTTCCTGGAAGAAACGGCCCAGCCTGGCCGAGGCATTGTTCGAGAATCTCGCTCACGTCGTGGCGCAATCCGAAGCGGATGGAGAAAAGTTCCGTGCGCTGGGCGCGCGCCCGGTCACGGTATCCGGCAATCTGAAGGTCGACACGCCGCCGCCGCCTGCCGACGAGACCGCGCTCGCGGCGCTGCGCCGCCAGATCGGGCGGCGGCCGACATGGGCAGCCGTTTCCACCCATGAGGGCGAAGAGGCTATCGCCGCCGACGTGCACAAGATGCTGAGGTCCCGCCATGGCGGCCTGGTAACGATCATCGTCCCGCGCCATCCGGAGCGCGCCGATGCCTTGGCCGCAGAGATGGCATCGCAGGACCTGGCAGTTGCAAGGCGCAGCAAGGGAGAGGGGATAGAACCCGGCACCGATATCCTGCTTGGAGACACGATCGGGGAAATGGGACTTTATCTGCGGCTCACCGAGATTGCTTTCGTGGGACGGTCGCTGACCTCACAGGGCGGTCAGAACCCGCTGGAGCCCGCCATGCTGGACACGGCCGTGTTGGCCGGTCGCAACGTGCAGAATTTTCGGGAATCCTACCAGAAGCTGCTCGCCAATGGCGGCGCCAAGCTGGTGCGCGACCGCGACATGCTTGCGGGCGCTGTCAATTTCCTCCTTTCCAACGACGCTGTCAGGCGCCAGATGATCGCGGCTGGTCGTGCAACCGTCGAGGAGATGCGAGGTGCTTTGGCGCGTACGCTCAAAGTGCTCGATCCCTATATCCAGCCGCTCGTCGTGCAGGCGCGACTTACGCGAGGCGACGTCCGATAATGGCCAGCGAAGCTCCGCCTTTCTGGTGGGAGAAACCGGACTGGCGCGCCTATGCGCTTGCGCCATTGTCGTTTGCCTATGCTCTGGCCGCGGGGCGGCAGCTCAAAAGGGGCAAACGTCGCAAGGTCGATGTACCGGTGCTGTGCGTCGGTAATTTCACCGTTGGCGGCAGCGGAAAGACGCCGGTCGCCATCGCTTTGGCGACACAGGCCAGGCTAATGGGACTGAAGCCCGGCATTCTGTCTCGGGGGCATGGCGGATTTTCGTCCGAGCCTCACCTTGTCGACGCAGTCCACGATTCCGCCAGACATGTCGGCGACGAGGCATTGCTTCTGGCGGAGCATGCGCCGGTAGCCGTTTCCGTGAACCGGGCCGCCGGTGCCGCCATGCTGATCGAGAAACATGGCTGCGATCTCCTGATCATGGATGATGGTTTCCAGAGCGCTCGCATCCACATGGATTATGCGCTCATGGTCGTCGACGCGCGGTATGGGGTGGGCAATGGCCATGTCATTCCGGCGGGCCCTCTGAGGGCGACCATTCGCGACCAGCTTTTGCATGCGGACTCCATCCTGAAGATGGGCGAGGGGACTGCGGCCGATGCGCTGGTGCGCCGTGCGGCGCGTGCCGGCAAGCCCATATTCTCGGCGCGTGTCCAGCCGGTAAATGCGGCTGCGCTGGCCGGACGCAAGTTTCTGGCTTTCGCCGGTATCGGCCACCCGGAAAAGTTCTTCGACTCCGTGGCTGCAGCGGGCGGGACGGTCGGCATCAAGCGGCCATTTCCTGATCATCACGTCTATGCCGACGACGAATTGACCGATCTCGAAACAACTGCCCGCAAGGCGGGCCTGGAACTTGTCACTACCGCCAAGGATGCAGCCAGGCTGCGCCACGGCTCCGCGCCGAGCGGATTTCTTGAAAGGCTGCAAGTGCTGGAAATTGAGACGATATTCGATCCGCCACATACGGCGGAGCGTATCATAGGCGAAACGCTGGCGGCCTGGCGCCAGCGCAGGCTGGGACCCTGAGCCGCTTCAGCTCCTGGTGCGCAACTGAGGATTCATCTCAAGCTCCCGACGAAGGGATGCTTCGCAATCCAGGTAAGGCTCCTGCCTCGCCACGTTCCAGTACTTCAGCTCTTCCAAGGGGATCGATTCACCGGTGACCGCGCAGCGGACGAAAGCACCGGGGCTGACGACCTGGAAATCACCGTCCAGATAACGGATGCGGGCTTCCCGGCTGCCCGGGCCTTCGAAGCGATTCATCATGGCTTGCTGCTTTCGCTCATCGACCTTCATCCGCCATAAAAGCGGAGCCGGGTCAAGCCGCGGTTTCGCAGGTGCGACGAGACGCGGCAAAAGCCTAGGGATCGACAGTGAGAAATGTTTCGACCCGTGCGGGATCCACGCCGGCCGCCGCCCCGATACGTCGCGCAAGAATGGCAGCCGCGCTGCGCGGGCGCGAGGCAGGCCGATCCATCCAGTAAGAGATCGGATTCAGCACCGTGCTTTCGTCCAGGAACACAAG
>QGUU01000487.1 GCA_003242525.1 Pseudomonadota bacterium
CTTGTTTTCCATTCCCGGCCTGGAGGCGGGGAACCCTCGAAGGTCGGTGTCGCCGTGACGGACATATTCACCGGGCTCTATTCGGTCATCGCAATCCAGGCCGCGCTGCGCCATGCCGAGGCGACAGGCCAAGGGCAGCATATCGACATGGCCCTGTTCGATAGCCAGATTGCCGTGCTGGCAAACCAGAACCTGAACTATCTGGTCTCCGGCAACTCCCCCGTACAGATGGGCAATGCCCACCCCAACATTGCCCCGTATGAAGTGCTGCCGGTCAAGGACGGTCACTTCATCCTCGCCGTGGGCAATGACGGGCAGTTTACCAAGTTCTGCTCGGTGGTGGGGTTGGAGGAACTCGCCACGGACGCAGATTTTGCGACCAATGCGGCCCGCGTTGCCAATCGCGATGCCCTTCGGGCTCACATGATTCCTGCGCTTGCCGGTTTCACCCGCGACGACCTGCTTTCGAAACTGGAAGCCGCCGGCGTGCCTGCCAGCCCGATCAACACGATAGGTGAGATGTTCGCGGACCCGCAGGTGGTGGCCCGCGGCATGCGCATGGACCTCGATGATGGCCGCGGCAACACCCTGCCCTCCGTACGCTCCCCCATGCTGATGAGCGAAACCCCGCTTGCTTATGAGCGTCCCTCACCGAGGCTGGGCGAGCACACGCAGGAAATCCTCGCGGAACTGGAGAAGAATGGAAAATGAAAACCGGCGGACAGTTGATTGTCGAGGCGCTGGAAGCCAACGACGTAAAGCGTGTTTTCTGCGTTCCCGGCGAAAGCTATCTCGCCGTGCTGGACGCGCTGCACGATTCGCCGATCAAGACCATCGTCTGCCGACAGGAAGGCGGCGCCGCGATGATGGCCGACTGCGAGGGCAGACTGACCGGAAAGCCCGGCATCTGTTTCGTCACCCGCGGCCCCGGTGCCACCAACGCCTCGGCCGGTATTCACATCGCGATGCAGGATTCCATTCCGATGATCCTGTTCATCGGGCAGATCGCCGCCCATGCGAAATACCGCGAGGCCTTCCAGGAGGTCGATTATCACGCATTTTTCGGCAGCATTGCCAAATGGGTGGTGGAAATCGACGATGCCGCCCGCATCCCTGAACTCGTCACCCGGGCTTTTGCGGTTGCCACCTCCGGGCGCCCCGGCCCGGTGGTCGTCTCGCTGCCGGAGGATATGCTGACGAGCAAGGTCGAGGCGCCGCGCGCCCTCCCCTTCACTCCGGTCGAAACACGCCCCGGCGAACCGGAACTGGACGAGCTGGAGCGGCTTCTGTCCGCATCCAGAAAGCCCTTTGTCATTCTGGGTGGAACACGGTGGAGCGAACAGGCCTGCGCTCACATGCAGGCAATCGCCGAGAACTGGGCGCTGCCTGTTGGCGTATCGTTCCGCCGGCAGATGCTGTTCGACCATCTTCATGAGAATTATGCCGGCGACGTCGGCATCGGGATCAACCCGAAGCTGGCAGAACGGGTGAAGCAGGCCGACCTGATACTGCTCATCGGCGGCCGGTTCGGCGAAATGCCGTCGTCCGACTATACGCTCATGAAGAGCCCCTATCCCGAACAGAAGCTCGTGCACGTGCATTCCGACGCCAACGAACTGGGCCGCGTCTACCGCCCCATCCTTGCGGTCAATGCCTCGCCCGCTGCCTTCGTCGAAGCCTTCGTTGCGCGCAAACCGGTTTCCACTCCCGCTTGGGCCGGCGAGACGAAACAGGCGCATGCAGACTATCTCGCCTGGTCGACGCCGCCGGAAAGCGGCCCCGGTCCGGTCCATATGGGACCGATCGTGAACTATCTGGAAGGCGCATTGCCGCATGACGCGATCATCTGCAACGGCGCCGGCAATTTCGCCACCTGGATGCACCGCTTCCACCGCTTCCGCCGCTATAATACCCAGGCCGCGCCGACATCGGGCTCCATGGGCTACGGCCTGCCAGCTGGCGTCGGGGCGAAGAGCGTGTTCCCGGACCGCGAGGTCATCGTGTGGGCTGGAGACGGCGATTTCCTGATGCATGGGCAGGAGTTTGCCACAGCCGTCCAGTATGACCTGCCAGTGATCGTCGTGATCCTGAACAACGGCATCTACGGCACGATCCGGATGCATCAGGAGCGCGAATATCCAGGCCGGGTCTCCGGCACCATGCTGCGTAATCCGGACTTCGCCTCATATGCCCGCAGCTTTGGCGGCCACGGCGAAACGGTGGAGAAGACGGAAGAGTTTGCACCCGCCTTCGAACGTGCGCGCGCCAGCGGCAAACCTGCCATTATCGAGGTAAAGCTCGATCCGGAAGCAATCACCCCGACAAGAACGCTGACGCAGATCCGGGAAGGCCGCTAGCAACTGCCTGCACTTTGCTGGCCAGTTGCGCGGCAGGGCCGTGAATGCCTGGCGAGGTTCGCCAGGCACGACTGGTTTCGGCAATGGCAGAGCTGGCGCATTGCCCTTGCCGAACCCTGTTCCGAGCCGACCGGCTCCGACACGCCCTTACTGGAGCGCCTTGTCGGCGATCTCGGTCGTGTAGGCACCTGAGGGCTCCTTAGAGATGATCTTCTGATCCAGAAGTGCCTTGGCGGTCCGCTCATAGGTGGTCTGGTCGAGCCTGCCATCGCCAATCAGCTTGGCCACTTC
>QGUU01000047.1 GCA_003242525.1 Pseudomonadota bacterium
CGGGACAACAGATATATGGACGTGTCTGTGGGTCTGAGAATGTTGAAAAAACGAGAAATCTGCCCGCTCAGCGGCGCGCTTCCTTACCGATGAAGTCGCGGCGCGGTTCCAGGCTTCGGCCAGGGCGATGCACCAGGCGGTGCTGGCCGCAGACGTTCTCGGCTTCCTGGAGGCGGACAAGGCATTGGACGAGGCCCTCGCACGCGCCGCGGACAACCCGTTCGCCGCCCGCGTCGCTGCTCCACTGCAGACGCACAGCCGGCGCTTCTGGTACCGGTTCCAGAGCGGGACCGGGCTTGCGGAGTCTGCCGCAAACCATGTTGCACTGATCGGCGCCATACTGGAGCGCGACGAGGAACGCGCGGGCCACGAGGCAGATCGCCTCATGTCCCTGCTGCGGTTGCAGGCGCAGGCCGCGGCGATGCGCTGACCGGGGAACTGCTTGCCACGGCCCTCGCCTGCGCCGGTAGCGACGGAAAAATTCCTGACCATGTCGGACTGATGCCATGTGGCCCGTCCTTGCGTCATCGAAACCGTTCCGTCTTTTCCACCAACCAGGCAAAGGAAAAACCCATGGGCAAGCACATCGCTATCCTGGTCGCCCGACTGATCTTCGCAGCCATTTTCCTCATGGCTGCCGGCTTCAAGTTCGCCGGAATGCAGATGACCGCTGACTATATCGCGGCCGCCGGCTTCCCTTTCCCGCTTTTCCTCGCCTGGGTGGCGGCCATCTTCGAGGTTTTGCTGGCGCTGGCCTTTCTCACGGGCGCCTTCTTCTCCGAGGCCGCCCTGCTTGCCGGCGCCTATGTGATCTTTCTGGCCTTCGCCTTTCACGGTCCGTCGCACTGGGCGGGCAACGAAGCCGAATTCGGCTTCTTCGTGGACCATTTCACATTCCTGGCCGGCCTGCTCTACGCCGCGGTGCATGGGCCTGGCGAGAGACTGGCGATGAGGGCCGGGTGGTTGTGGAAGTAAATGAAAAGGCCGCGGATAATCCGCGGCCTTTTGAACGATCCTTTCGGGCCGGCAAGCCCTGCCGGCCTACTTCATGGTCGGCATGGCGAATTCGGCGCCTTCCTTGACACCCGAGGGCCAGCGCGAGGTGACCGTCTTCGTCTTGGTGTAGAAGCGCACCGAGTCCGGCCCATACTGGTTGAGATCGCCGAAACCGGACCTCTTCCAACCACCGAAGGTGTAGTAGGACACCGGCACCGGAATCGGCACGTTGATGCCGACCATGCCGACATTGACGCGGCTTGCGAATTCGCGCGCCGCATCGCCGTCTCGGGTGAAGATGGCGACGCCATTGCCATACTCGTGTTCGGAAGGCAGCCGCAGCGCTTCCTCGAAATCGTGCGCGCGCACGACCGAGAGCACCGGCCCGAAGATCTCTTCCTTGTAGATGCGCATCTGCGGCGTCACCTCGTCGAACAGGCAGCCGCCCATGTAGAAGCCGTTCTCATAGCCCTGCATCTTGAAGCCGCGACCGTCGACCACCAGCTTGGCGCCTTCCTGGATGCCGAGATCGACATAGCCTTTCACGCGCTCCAGCGCCTGCTTGGTCACAAGCGGGCCAAAATCGGCAGCCGGATCGGTCGACGGACCGATCTTCAGATTTTCCACGCGGGGGATCAGCTTCTCCACCAGCGCGTCGGCCGTGCCCTTGCCGACCGGAACGGCAACCGAAACGGCCATGCAGCGCTCACCGGCCGCGCCGTAGCCAGCGCCGATGAGGGCGTCGACGGCCTGGTCCATGTCGGCGTCCGGCATGATGATCATGTGGTTCTTGGCGCCGCCGAAGCACTGGACGCGCTTTCCGTTCGCACAGCCGCGCGCATAGATGTATTCGGCGATGGAGGACGAGCCGACGAAGCCCACGGCAGCGATGTCCTTGTGATCGAGTATGGCGTCGACCACTTCCTTGTCGCCGTTGACGACATTGAGAATGCCCTCCGGCAGGCCGGCTTCCAGCATCAGTTCGGCAAGCTTCAAGGGCACGCCCGGATCGCGTTCCGACGGCTTGAGGATGAAGGCATTGCCGCATGCGATAGCCGGCGCGAATTTCCACATCGGGATCATGGCGGGGAAAGTTGACGGCGTTATGCCGGGCACCACGGCCAGCGGCTGGCGGATCGAATAGATGTCGATGCCCGGTCCTGCGCCCTCGGTGAATTCGCCCTTCATCAGGTGCGGGATGCCGAGCGCGAACTCAACCACTTCGACGCCACGCTGGATATCGCCCTTGGCATCGGGCAGTGTCTTGCCGTGCTCGCGCGCAAGCAGTTCGGCCAGCGCATCATTGTCACGCGCGACCAGTTCCAGGAACTTCATCAGCACGCGTACGCGCCTTTGCGGGTTTGTCGCGGCCCAGGCCGGCTGCGCCGCCTTGGCATTGGCGACCGCTGCATCAAGCTCCGCCTTGGAGCCGAGCGCCACCCTGGCACGCACCGTGCCGTCCAACGGCTGGAAAACGTCTGCCTCCCGCCCCGAAGTGCTCTTGACGTGCTTGCCGCCAATGAAATGTCCGTACTGTTCCATCAATCGCTCCCTGAATTCGATGGCTCATTGTCGGCCTTTGGCCGCGGGATGGCAACGCGAGCCGAAACGCAACGGTTGTGCGGAAAATAAAGAGCGCTCCTTCCGTGCGCGTTATTTCGCGCATATAAATGCCCAAGCCTCCTCGCCTGCTGCGGGAGAGAGAAAGCAGGAACCATGAACTGGGACGATGTGCGCATCTTCCTGGCCGTCGCCCGCGCCGGCCAGATTCTCGGTGCCGCCAGGCGGCTGCAACTCAACCATGCCACCGTCTCGCGGCGCGTGGCCGCGCTGGAGGAGGCATTGAGGGCAAAGCTGTTCAGGCGGCTGACCACCGGTTCCGAATTGACGCCGGCCGGCATTCGCTTTCTCGAAATAGCCGAGCGCATGGAGGCCGACATGATTGCTGCCCGCTCGGCCGTGGCCGGGGAGGGGGAGGAAGTATCCGGCACGGTGCGCATCGGCGCCCCGGACGGGTTCGGCGTCGCGTTCCTGGCCAGGCGGCTGGGCGAACTGACCGCACAGCATCGCGAGCTCACCATCCAGCTCGTTCCGGTACCGCTCTCTTTCTCCCTTTCACGCCGCGAGGCCGACATCGCCATCACCGTGGAGCGGCCCACGGAGGGGAGGCTGGTTGCCGGCAAGCTGGTCGACTACACCCTCGGCCTGTTCGCCTCACGTGCCTATGCCGATCAGTACGGCTTGCCGCAGTCGCCTGCGGACCTGCCGCGACACACCCTCATTGGCTATGTGCCCGACCTGATTGTCAGCCCCTCGCTGGATTATGCCGCGGAGTTCAGCCCCGAGTGGCGCTCGTCCTTTGCCATCTCCTCCGCGCTCGGCCAGGCCGAGGCGGTGCGCGCAGGGGCCGGCATAGGCATCCTGCACACTTTCATCGCGCGTTCGATGCCGGAATTGCTGCCGGTTGACGTCGTCGCGCCCATCCGCCGCGCCTACTGGCTGGTCTATCACGAATCGGTGCGCCCGCTGCGCCGGGTTCAGGCAGTCGCCGACTTTATCGCCGGTGCGGTGGAGCGGGAGCGTAGCCTCTTCGCCTGAGCCCCTATCGGTTTCCCCGTCCGTCCGGGCCGATATAGGCGATCCGCAGCATGTTGGTGGATCCGGGCGTCCTTAGCGGCACGCCGGCCGTGATGATGATCCGGTCTCCCGGCGCGCCGTAATCCTCTTCGATGACGATGCGGCAGGCGCGGTTCACCATGTCGTCGAGGTCGCGCGCATCTTCGGTGACCACGCAATGGGTCCCCCACACGAGCGAAAGGCGCCGGGCCGTATCCACGATGGGCGACAGCGCGATGATCGGCACCTGCGGGCGCTCGCGCGCGGCGCGCAGCCCGGTCGTCCCGGAAGAGGTATAGGTGACGATTGCCGAAAGTTTCAGGGTTTCGGCGATCTCGCGCGCGGCCAGCGAAATGGCGTCGGCACCCGTGGCCTCCGGGGTCGGCCGCTGGGCCCTGATGACGGCGCCGTAGGTGGGATCGCGCTCCACCTGCTCGGCAATCCGGTTCATCGTCGCCACCGCCTCCACCGGATATGCGCCCGCGGCTGATTCGGCCGAAAGCATCACCGCATCCGCACCCTCGAACACGGCCGTGGCGACATCCGAAACCTCGGCGCGCGTAGGCACCGGGGCAGCGATCATCGATTCCAGCATCTGCGTGGCCACGACGACAGGCTTGCCGGCCTTGCGCGCTGCCCGGGTGATCTGTTTCTGGATGCCGGGCACGGCTTCCAGCGGCATCTCGACGCCAAGGTCGCCGCGCGCGACCATCAGCGCATCCGACAGTTCCATGATCTCATCCAGACGCCTTACCGCCTGCGGCTTCTCTATCTTCGAAAGCAGCAAGGCCCGGCCGCGTGCAATCTTGCGCGCTTCGGCAAGATCTTCCGGTCTCTGGATGAAGGAAAGCGCAATCCAGTCGACACCCGCATCCAGCACCGCATCCAGGTCTGCCCGGTCCTTGTCCGTCAGCGCCCCCACGGGCAGGACGGTGTCGGGCAGCGAAACGCCCTTTCTGTCGGAGATGGCGCTGCCCGCAACCACCGTGCATACGATTCGACGGCCGTCCGCCTCGATCGCCTTCAGTTCCAGCTTGCCGTCATCGATCAGAAGCCGGTGGCCCGGCTCGACCGAAGCCAGGATTTCGGGATGGGGCAGATGGACTCGGTTGCGGTCGCCGAGTGCCGGGTCGTCGTCGAGCGTGAATCGCTGACCGACCTCAAGCGTCTCCTTGCCCTTGGCGAACTGCCCCACGCGCAGCTTGGGCCCCTGCAAGTCGGCCAATATGCCGATCGGCCGGCCTACTTCCCCCTCGATCTTGCGGATGCGCTTCACCAGTGTGCGCATGAGTTTGTGATCGGCATGGCTCATATTGATGCGGAAGACATCTGCCCCCGCCTCGAAAAGCCTCTTCAGCATCGCCTCTTCCGACGAGGCCGGACCGATGGTGGCAAGAATCTTGACCTTGCGGCTGCGTCTCATTGAGCCTTGCTTTCTGGAGAGCCGTCGCCGGCCGGCTGCCCCTTGTTGTCGACCGTGGCATCATCGGCTACCGGCTGATCGGTGAGCTGGACCATCCAGCTCGACTGTTCGCCCGTGTCATATTCCTGAAAGCCGGCACGCTGGAAACCGCGCGCAACGCAATCGGTAACGCCGGCGATCTTGAATTCCTTCTCCGCAACGCACATCGAGATCGGCCCATCCCACCGGCCGCCGCGTTCGGCGTCTTCGGCGTAAAGGTAATAGAAGCGGGAAGAGAGCGGACCTTCGATCAACGTCTTGCAGCTCGACGCTTCGATATGCCACCAGCCCTCGGTGATCCAGCCTGCCTTTGCGCGATAACCGATGCCGACGCCGACGAGGTTCTGGGTGGCATTGCAGACGCGAAAATCGGCCAACGCAGGCGAGGCGAAAGCAAGCCCGAAACCGAACCCGCCGACGAGCAGCGCCGCCCTGCGGGCAAGCGCCCTCCATGCACCGCTGCGGCCGGTGCAAGCCAATTTCAGTCTTTCAGGGAGCCGCATCATCATGATCCTGTGCCTCTTTTGGGAAAAGTCCCGATGCATGTCAACGCGCCGTTTCTTCAATTCCAATCGATTTAGAACGCCTGGGCGGAGCGGATACCGCGACGCCACGCGCCAGTTTCTTGCAAAAAGCTTGACCAAACAACGGCATTGCACATGCGCCGGCTTCATGGAATGACGAAAGCGACCAGCCGAGGAAACGACCTGCACCATGATCCGATCTTCAGTTTTTGCGCCAGTCGAGATCGTCGAAGGCGACCGGAGCAAGGGGCTGGTGCTGGTGGCGGATCATGCCAGGCGCGGACTGCCGGAGGAATATGGTTCCCTCGGCCTGCCCGTCCACGAATTCGACCGGCATATTGCCTATGACATCGGGGTGGAGGAAGTTACCCTGGAGCTTGCCGCACTTACCGGCGCGCCGGCGGTGCTGGCGAATTTTTCCCGCCTGCTGATCGATCCCAATCGCGGCGAGGACGACCCTACGCTTATTCGCCAGCTCTATGACGGCACCATCGTGCCGGGAAACTATCCTCTGCCGCCCGAGGAGCGCGAACGCCGGCTGGACCGGTTCTACCGCCCCTATCATGACGCCGTATCCGCGCTGATTGCCTCTGTCGCCAGGGCTTCCGGCGTCGCGCCCTTCATCTTCTCGGTCCATTCCTTCACGCCAGCGCTGCAAGGTTTCGTGCGGCCCTGGCATGTGGGTGTGTTGTGGGACAGGGACGACCGTGCGCCGCGCCTGCTCATCGAGGCTCTCTCGGCCGATCCCGGCCTCGTCGTCGGCGACAATGAGCCTTATGACGGAGCGCTGCGCGGCGACACCATGTTCCGCCACGCCATCGTCAACGGCTATGCCCACGCCCTTCTCGAGATCCGGCAGGACCTCATCGCCGATTCGGAAGGCGCACTTGCCTGGGCACGGCGCCTCGCCCCCATCGTTGACGATATCAATCGCCGGCCCGATATACATGAGGTCAGGATGTACGGTTCGCGCACCGGCCCCGTATGAGCCTGCGCGTAAGGAGTTGATGCAATGCACGAACTCACCCCCGAACAGCGGCGCGATTTCGAGGCCGCAGCCTTCCGGCGGCTGGTCGATCACCTGCGCCAGCGCAGCGACGTGCAGAATATCGACCTGATGAACCTGGCCGGCTTTTGCCGCAACTGCCTGTCGAACTGGTACCGCGAGGCGGCCGAGGCTGAAGGCGTGGCGCTCTCCAAGGAAGAATCGCGTGAGATCATCTACGGCATGCCCTATGCCGAGTGGCAGGCGCGCTACCAGACCGAGGCATCGCCCGAGAAGATGGCGGCATTCGAGGTCAACCGGCCGCGAGATCACTGAACCCGGGACGGTGCTGCGCCCTCCGCCGGAAACAAGCCGAATTTCTTTCGCTTGCCCCGGCGGATGGGGAGCGGATTCGGCGTTGCGGGCCCCGAATTCCCGCCCGGCCGGCCGGGCGCCATGGTCGGCCTAACCTCCCGAAAAATCGACAGCTTTCCGGCCCGGTTGCACCAGCTGCACATCGGAACATCTTCCGTATTCCGCCAAACCATTGCATTTCAATAATAAATGTGCTCTTATTGAATGAGTATTCAAACAATATCAGAGCGTGTCGATGAACCCGCATCCGCGTGACGTGGCGATTCCCAGCGATTGGGACCGGAGAGGGCTTCCGGGTTGGACCTATCATTCGGACGCGCTGCTCGAACTGGAAAAGGAGCACCTCTTCCGAAACCACTGGCAGATCGTCGGGCATATTTCCGACGTTCCGAATGCCGGTGACTATCTGACCATGGATGTTGTCGGCGAGCGCGCGCTGGTCGTGCGCGGCAAGGACGGCGTCGTACGCGCCTTCCACAACATGTGCCGGCACCGCGGTTCGCGCGTCGTCGCCGACGAGCAGGGCAATTGCAAGAATGCGCTGGTGTGCCCCTTCCATGGCTGGGTTTACAATCTGGATGGCACGCTGAGAGGCGCTGCGCGGCCTCGTTCCTTCCCCGACCTCGACAAGGACGAATTCGGCCTGGCGCCGCTCGACCTCGAAATCTGGATGGGCTTCATCTTCATACGCTTCCGCAAGGGCGGCCCGCAGCCCTCCGTCGCAGAGCTTCTCCGGCCCATGGAGGCAGAATTCGCGAATTACCGGGCCGCCGAGATGGTGCCTTCCTGGGGAATCTGGACCCAGACCTCGCCCGTCAACTGGAAGTCGGTGCGCGACGTGGACAATGAGGGCTATCACGTGGCCATGGCGCATCCGGCGCTGCAGGACCTTTACGGCGCAACCTACTACGACGAGCCATTCGTGAACGGGGTCTCGCGCTCCTTCGCAACCTACAACCCTCATGCCGGCCGTCGCTGGAGCGTCCGGCACTATGTCAGGATTTCTCCCCGGCCGCAGCACTTGCCCGAGGAACTGCGGGAAGCATGGGTCTACTACGGAATCTTCCCGAATGCGGTAATCGCCGCGACGCCCGAACTGGTGCAGTTCTACCAGGAATTTCCGATATCCACCGGCGAAACCCTGCTGCGCGGCGCCATTTACCGTTATCGCGACGAGACGCGCGAGCAGGCGGCGGCACGCTATCTTGCCCTGCGTATAGACCGTGAAACCATGGAGGAGGACGTCCAGCTTTCCGTCTGGTCGAACGAGTCGATGATGTCCAAGGCCTTCTCAGGCTTTTATCTCTCGGATCTGGAATATGGCGTGCGCACCCACCACGATCATTTGCGCCGGCAGCTTCCGGTGCTGAACCTGGAAACCGCACCGGACGAGAAGGACATGGCGGCAATCAACCAATCTCTGCTGCGCGAGGGCTAGGAGCCGCGCATCTTCGGCTGCTCCCCCGGAGGAGCCCGCTTCTGCGTGAATTGACATCCCGGGATGGAGCAATGCAGACGGCCGGCTCGGGCTCGGACTTTCCGGCAAGGGCGGGGCCCGGTCGCAATCAGGCGCTTACCCCCGCCAGACACCTTCCTTCCGCAACTCCTCCATGGTGCGCGATATGCCTTCGCGAAGTATCCCAACCATGGTGTCAATCTGCGGCCGGGTGATGATGAGGGGCGGGCTCATGACGCACATGTTGATGAGCGGCCGCACCAGGAGTCCGAGTTCGTGGCAGTGCTGGTCGATGCGTTTGCCGACATCCTTGTCAAGCTGCAGCGGGTCGTTACTTTCCCGGTCCGCCACGCATTCGACGCAAGCCATCAGCCCCATGCCGCGCACCTCGCCCACCAGCGGCAGTTCCTCCAGCGTCCGCAGCTGTTGCTGGAAATAGGGCGCCACCTCCCGCGCATGTTCGAGGACCTCGTTCTCCAACAGGTCAAGGTTCTTCAGCGCCACCGCGCAGCCGATGGGGTGGCTGGTGTAGGTCAGACCGTGGCCGAACATCGCGTCCGGTTGGTTCGAGCGGCGAAGTTCTTCCAGCAGCCGCTCGGAGATGACGACGCCGCCAAGCGGAAAATAGCCCGAGGTGACGCCCTTGGCGAAGGTGATCATGTCGGGTTCGAGGCCAAACACCTCGCCGGAAGCAAAGACATGGCCGAGGCGGCCGAAGGCGGTAACCACCTCGTCCGAGATGTAGAGTATGTCGTTTTCCCTGCAGATTTCGCGGATACGCTTCAGATAGCCATCCGGCGGGATGATGACCCCGCCCGACGCCTGGATCGGCTCGCCGACAAAGGCGCCAATGCGCTCCGCACCGATTCGCTCCACGGTCTGCCGAAACTCCGCCACGAGAAAATCGGCAAAACCTTCCCGGCTCACGCCCTCGGGGCGCCGGAACGGATTGGGCGTGGTGAGCTTGACAACAAGATCGTCCGCGCCGTCCATCCAGTCGCGGTCGCGCGGGCGGCCATTGAGCGAGGCGGAAAGATAGGTGGAACCATGATAGGAGCCGCCGCGCGACAGGATCAGCTTTTTCTCCGGGCGGCCGCGTGCATTGTTGTAGAACTGCATGAAGCGCAGCGCCGTTTCTACCGCCGTGGAGCCGCCAGTGGTGTAGAAGACGTGTGAAAGATCGCCCGGCGCATGGCCGGCAATACGCTCGGCCAGTTCTGCCGAGGGCGCGTTCATCGTGTACCAGGGCGTGTTGTAGCACAGCTGCATCGCCTGGTCGTACATTGCCCGCGCCAGTTCCTCCCGGCGGTGGCCGACATTGATGCACCACATGCCCGCCGGCCCATCGATCAGCCTCTTGCCGTCTCCGTCGACGATCGTGATTCCGTCGCCCTCGCCGATCAGCGGGCGAGCCTCGGCGCCAACGGAGCCGGCATAGGGCCATGGCTGGACGAGATGACGTTCGGCCAGATCGATGACCTCGTTCGCGTCTGAGCCGGATTCCGCCATGTCGCGCAACGCCGCCATTTTTGTCTCCATGCCGCCCGTGTGTGCAGCCACATTCCCAAGCGGCCAAGCCCTTCGAAAGTGCGGCGTTCCTCAACACATTTTGAATGTCCGTTCAGTCAATATCGCAGAAATAGAGCTTGATTTCAATCTGCGTATGAGCCCATGATGCCGCATGCCGGCAGGGCGGCGGCCGCAGGGTCGCTAGCCGAAGGGATGGGAGGAGCCCGGCAATCGGGATGGCAGGGTGACGCGACGATCCAGGTCTGCAACTGACAAGACATCCGGAGCGCCACGATGACGGCCGCTGCGGAAGGATTGCGGTCCCTCGCCGTGAGGCCGAGGCGCAAACGCCACCTTCTGCAAAACGAATCCTTTCAGGGCTTCGCCCTCATTTCGCCCACCCTCCTTTATGCGCTGGTCCTGCTGGTGGTGCCGATTCTCGTCGTCTTCGCCCATTCCTTCTGGACGCAGCACTACCTCACCATCGACCGCAGCTTCACGCTGGAGAACTACCGGATCGCGCTGACGGAGCCGATCTATCGCGATCTCCTGGGCCGCTCGCTCTATATTTC
>QGUU01000488.1 GCA_003242525.1 Pseudomonadota bacterium
ATGAACGAACCCTTTTTGCGTTGGCGAGCCGGCTTGTCACCGACCCGCGTGTGGCAAGGAAATTGTCCTTGTGGCCGATCTGCGCATTCTTTCCCGAACCGTCCTTGTTGTTTCGCGTGGCACGGGCCTGTAGTGGCGGCCCTCACTCGCAAAAGGCCCCGCCGCATATACGACGGGGCCGGGGGCGGCGCTATCGCCAGTCGACTATCGACCATGGTTAGTTAGCTTCCGGATGGGAAAAGGTCCCGGAGCTTGAAGGCCACTTCAGTCCGGTTCGTGGCATTAAGCTTCTTCATGATGTTGCGGATGTGGACCTTGACGGTGCTTTCGCGCAGGTTGAGTTCGTAGGCGATGATCTTGTTCGCCTTGCCGCGCCGGAGCGCTTCCACGACCTCCGCCTGCCGCATCGTGAAGAGCCCCGCCAGCGGTCGCGCAATCTCGTTGCTGGTTTCGATGACCTGGCGAACTGCGAGCACGCTGCTTGCTGGCACGAAGACACCGCCGGCAAGGGTGAGTTCGATCACCTCCGCGCAGACCCGTATACCGACATTGGACGGTATGTAGCCACGGGCACCGTATTCCAGGGCCTTGAGGATCTGGGTGAGCTGGTCCGAATCCGCCAGGATGATGACCGGTGCCGTCTTGAATTCCGCAACGAGCCTGCGGATCTCATCTCCCACCTGTTGGTCGGAGACATCCTTGCTGCCGATATGAAGAAGTATGGCGGCAAGCGGAGGAAACTGATCCCTGACGCGCTTCCATTCTTCCATTGATCCGAAAGCCAGGACCTCCATGCCCGGCTTGCACGCAGCGATACCCTGCGCAAGGCACTCACGGTCGAGCGCCCGGTTGTCCACCAGGACAAGAGACCGCCCGCGTTTTTCCTTGATTTCGAATTCAGTTCGGCCGTCCGCCGTTTCCCTGCTCAGGAGAGCCGGCGGGGCCCCTGGGGAAATTTTCCCCGTGCCGTTGATGATAGATTCCATACTAACCCCCTCTTGCGCCGGGTTTTGGCCGGGCAGCCCAATGATTAACCCCAAGCAGAGCCAAAACTGGCACAGATTGGCTGGACCAATTGCTTCTTACTCAATGTTCGTTCCGAAGTCGTCGAAGGCGACTTTACGCCACCGAATTCGAACGTTTCGGGGGTCGAACAGGAGAATGACTATATACGATTAGTTACAACCGTCATTGATCTAGATCAATTTTATGAAGTTTTTCCTTCTGTCGTAGTCCTTAAGTAGGCTTAAGGGGTTTATATGTGCCCCTGTGTCATGAATATACGAAATCTCTTTTAAGAACTACGGAAAATACCGTGTAGGCAATTTATCGTTTATTTTTGCGAGGCGTGTATCGTTATAAATACATACGGTTCGCGTCCTGCAACTCTCCCAGTCTACTCGCAGGTATAGCAGGGAGATTCCAGCCCACTTTTTCTGCCGTTTGCCCCGGCAGATGCCGCCATTCTCAAGTTCGCGGGGGCTCGTGAAAAGATTTTCAGGTAAATTAGAATAAGTGAATATTCTTTTGGAAGCTGATGGTGCGCGGGGTGGTCGCTTCGCGATGCCGCCCTCTTCATCACACGAATCTGCGGCGATTATCTCTTCCTGAGATGGAATCTTGCTTGGCGGGTGGTGCTGATACCCGCTTTTGGATGAAACTACTCCTAATTACGCAGATCGGAATCGCTGCCCTGTGGGGCTTTCGGCAGCCCCAACTTCACGGCAATGTCATTACGATTGTTCACGACGTATGTAATGATGCACAACCTGAACACATGTCAGAAAACTAGATCCAAGAGCGTTGCATTATGGAGATGAAGTGAGCGTGAGTTGAAATCCTGACACTGCGGTGGGGTGACAATGAAGGACTATCCCGAGGGGCTCGGTGCCTTCGGCCGCAAGTTACACAAGTTCGTTCCTACCATGGCCGAGCGGGTGCTGCTGACGGAGTTTTCCAGTAGACGGCGCCGTATAGAAGCGGGGGAGGAGCTTGTGGATGGGGACCGACCAGTTCAGCAAGCCTATGTCCTGCATGAGGGCTGGGCATGCTCTTACCGGCAGATGTCCGATGGCTCACGCCAGATTTTCGACTTCCGGCTTCCGGGTGATTTCGTAGGCCTGATGGGCCTGATGGTAGACGGCGTCAACTACAATGTTGTGGCCCTTACTGACGTCGTCGTTTCCGAAGTCAACGCCAGCAAGCTGGTGTCAACTTTCCGGCAGTCGCCGATGCTGGCCGAGGGTGTTCTCTGGTCGCTCTCAGGCGACAATGCGATCCTGGCCGAACATATCGTGAATATAGGGCGCCGCGGCGCGCTGGAGCGGACCGCCCACTTGATGATCGAGATAGGCTATCGGCTGAACCGGGTGGGCTTTGCACCGGCGGACCGCTACGAATGTCCCCTTACGCAGAAGGATCTCGCTGAAGCGCTAGGCATTACGCACGTTCACCTGAATCGTGTGCTGCGCCAGTTGCGCGAAGAGGAGATGCTGTCGTTCAACGATCACATCGTCACGCTTCACGACATGCCCGCCCTTACGCGCCTGGCTGAATTCGAGCCCGCCTATCTCAACAATCGTTGATGATCTGGCCGGCGGCGGCAGGTCAGTGTCCCTAGGTCAAGTTTTTAACAAATTTCCG
>QGUU01000489.1 GCA_003242525.1 Pseudomonadota bacterium
AACGATCGGCAAGATTCTACGTCGCGACGGAAGCTTTGGGGGGAGCTTCAAAGCCTGACCCACACTCTGGACCAGCAGAATGCGCGCTATGTCACGCGGCTGTGCGATGCCGAGCTTGGGGACGAGCGCTGCACCGTTGCGCTCAACCAACCTGCCTTTTCCGCAACCGGTGTCGTCGTAGCAGCCGGCCGGCCAGCTGACGCGATCATCGTGTCCGGCCTGGAGGGATTCGCGTCCGGCTGGTTCTCACATGGCGTGCTGACCTGGCGCGATGGAGCGAGGAGCGGGCGGACCGAGCGTGTCACCGACCATCGAGCTGACAGGGATTCGATAAGTATCACGTTGCAGCGGTCGGTCGGCCCGGACATCGCACCGGGCGACACATTCGCAATCGTGGCCGGTTGCGACAAGACATTCGCTTCATGCAAGGCAAAGTTCAGCAACGGGCTGAACTTCCGCGGTTTCCCGCATCTGCCTGGCAACGATGCGGCCTACGGCTATGCCACCGAGGGTGTGGTTTTCGATGGCGGACCGATTGTCCCCTGAAATGCCACCACCGGCGGATTGCCGGACGAGGCAACTGGTCGTCGCAGAAGCGTTGACCTGGATCGGTACACCTTACCGCCACCAGGCCAGCCGCAAACATGTCGGCTGCGACTGCCTGGGGTTGGTACGCGGCATCTGGCAGGCACTTTATGGCTATCCTCTTGCTGACCCCGGTCCCTATGCCCCCGATTGGGTTGACGTCGGAGGCACCGAGCGGCTGCTGGTGGGCGCGCGCCGCTATTTCAAGGAAATACCCCGCCTGGAGGCCTCAGCCGCAGGCGACTTGCTGCTGTTTCGCTGGCGGCCGCACCTTCCGGCCAGGCATTTGGGAATATTGGCGGGCCCGACTTCCTTCATCCACGCCTATGAAGGCGCAGGCAGAGTCGTCCGATCCCCGCTGGTTCCCCAATGGCGGCAGCGCATAGCCGCCATTTTTGCCTTTCCCGAACCGGCAAAGCGGGCGCCGGGTCGGCATTCCTGATCGGAGCATCTGATGGCGACAATTCTCTTGCAAGCGGCGGGAGCTTATTTGGGCGGCCTGCTCGGCCCCATTGGCAGCGCGATCGGAACGGCTGCTGGTGCCCTTGCCGGCTACGCGGTTGACCGGGCGCTGCTCAACGGCTCGAATCGCATCGAAGGAGCGCGGCTTGCAGGCGCCAGGCCTTTCACGGCCGAGGAGGGCGTGCCGCTTCCCCGTCTCTACGGCACTGCCCGGCTGGGCGGCATATTGATCTGGGCGACGCGCTTCGAAGAAAGCCGGTCAACGCGCCGACAGGGGAAGGCGGGGCCTAAAGTATCGGAATATTCCTATTACGCGAATGCAGCATTCGCCCTGTGCGAGGGAGAAATTGCGGGGGTTCGACGCATTTGGGCGGACGGACGCGAAATCGACCGGGAGAGCGTCGAGTTGCGCGTTTACCAGGGAAGCCGCGACCAGCTTCCCGATCCGCTGATCGAGGCAAAGCAGGGCGCGGGGAACACGCCCGCCTACCGGGACGTTGCCTATGTCGTTGTCGAACGTTTGCCGTTGGGCGAATACGGCAACCGTATTCCCCAGCTTCAGTTCGAAGTTCTGCGACCCGTCGGCAATTTCAGCAAGGCGGTCAAGGCTGTGGCCTTGCTGCCCGGTTCGACGGAATACGGATTGTCGCCGACCTTGGTGACGAGGCAGATCAGGCCTGGAGAGAACCGGCCAGTCAACCGCAACGTGCTGTTCGCCGGGACAGACATTGCCGCTTCCCTGGACGAATTGCAGGCGACATGCCCAAATCTGGAGAACGTTGCGCTGATCGTAGCCTGGTTTGGCGATGACCTGAGGGCGGGGCACTGCAAGATTCGGCCCGCGGTGACCACGAACAATGGAGGCGGCCTTTCCAGCGCCTGGCGCGTTACCGGGCTGGAAAGGGGCAACGCCCCCGTCGTCTCCAGCTATGACGGCGGTCCGGCCTATGGCGGTACCCCTTCCGATCGAAGCGTCATGGAAGCGATCGCCGAAATCAAGGCAAGGGGGCTTGGCGTGACGCTTTATCCGCTCATCATGATGGATATTGCCGAGGGCAACACGCTGCCTGACCCAGAAGGCGGTTCATTCCAGCCGCCTTATCCCTGGCGCGGCCGCATCACCTGTGATCCGGCGCCGCTGCAGCCGGGCACGGCAGATCGAAGCGGCTTGGCTCGCTTGCAGGTCGAAGCATTCTGTGGCGCAGCGCATCCCGGCGAGTTTTCCGCCCGATCCGATACGATCGTGTTTTCGGGAGTTGCAAACGATTGGGGCTACCGGCGCTTCATCCTTCACTACGCTCACCTCGCTGTCGCGGCCGGTGGTGTCGATGCCTTCCTGCTCGGTAGCGAACTGCGCGGGCTCACCACGCTTCGGGACGAGGCCGGTTCCTTCCCGTTCGTTGAGGCCCTTTGCTCGCTCGCGGCCGACGTGCGCAGCGTGGTCGGGCCGGCGACGAAACTCACCTACGGCGCCGACTGGAGCGAGTATTTCGGGCACCATCCTCAAGACGGCAGCGGCGACGTTTACTTCCACCTCGATGCGTTGTGGATGCACCCGGCCATTACTGCCGTGGGAATCGATAACTACATGCC
>QGUU01000490.1 GCA_003242525.1 Pseudomonadota bacterium
GATTCGCATCAGCCATTCCGCGGACATGCAGTTCGTGGGCCAGACGCACATCATCAACGTGCCGCTGCCGTCGGCCGATGTCGACCGAGCGACTGTGCAGACACTGTTCGAGAGGGCCTATTTCGCGCGCTTCAGGGTGGAACTGCCGGAAATCCGTGCCAATCTTGTGAACCTAAACACTTCGGTCATCGGCGTGCGGCCCTCGGTCGATCTCGGCCGGCTTATCGATCCGTCAGGCCGGGTCGGGAACCTCGAGGCGGCGCTTGTCGAGATTCGCCCGGTCTGGTTCGAGGGCGAGTGGCGCGAAACTCCCGTCTATGCCCGGGAAGGGTTGCCCCTGGATGCCGTAATCGACGGACCTGCCATCCTGGAGCAGATGGACGCCACGACGGTGCTTGAACCCGGCGATCGGGCCCGGTCCGACGCGGACGGCAATATCATCATTGAGGTCTGCAAATGAGCGGGCAAGACGGGGCAACAGAGCCCCCCCTGGATACGCTTACCCTGTCCGTCATACAGGCAGCACTGCAGCAGGCGTGCGACGAGATGGACCTCGCCTTCTCCCGCGCCGCCTTCTCGCCGGTAATCGCCGAAGCCAATGACCGCTCCGATGGCATCTATGCGGCAGACGACGGTGCGCTGATCGCCCAGGGCAACCAGGGATTGCCGGTATTCGTCGGCGTCATGCAATATTCTACCCGCACCGTGATCGAAATGATCCGGGACGGCCGCTGCCAGCCGCCGGAAGAAGGCGACATCTATATCGTCAACGACCCCTATCTTGGCGGCACGCACCTGATGGACGTGCGCTTCGTAATGCCGGTCTATCGCGCCGGGAAGATCTTCTGCTGGCTTTCCAATACTGGCCACTGGCCGGATATTGGCGGCGCCGTGCCTGGCGGCTTTTCCGCATCCGCCACCGCAGTCGAGCAGGAGGGGTTGAGACTCCCGCCGGTGAAACTTTTTAAGGGCGGAAGGCTGGACCCGGAAATCCACGCCATCATCTGCTCCAACATCCGAGTTGCGGACCAGCGTATCGGCGACATAAAGGCACAGGCTGCGGCTCTCGTCGTGGGACGGGAAAGATTGTTGGAAATCCTGGATCGTTACGGTGACGATACGGTTTCTGCGGCCATTCGGGAACTTCGCAGCCGTGCAGCCGCACAGATGCGGGCCGAGATCGCCCGCATCCCTGATGGCACCTATCGTTCCCGGGCTTATGTCGATTCGGACGGTGTGGTGGACGAACCCCTGACCATCGCGCTGGCGGTGGAAAAGAAGGGCGACACGCTGACCTTTGACTTCAGCGGCTCCTCCCGACCCTGCGCCGGACCGATGAACAGCGTGCTGGCAACCACCATGTCCTCGGTCTATCTGGCCGTCCGCCACATCTTCCCCGACGTTCCGATCAATGCCGGCGCTTTCGAGCCGCTGGTCGTCCGGCGCCCGGAGGGAACGTTCCTCGATGCGCGGTATCCGCGCCCCGTTTCCGGCTGTGCGGCGGAAGTGTCACAACGTATTGCGGAGGCAGTCTTTGCCGCGCTGGTCCAGGCGCTGCCGGAAAAAGTCACCGCCGCCCCCGCAGGCTCCAGCGGAAATTTCGCACTGGGCGGCCACGATCCGGCGCGCGGCCGCGACTACGTGATGTACCAGATTTCCGGGGGTGGTTATGGCGGGGACTTTTATCATGACCGGCTGGCCAACGGCGGCTCCCCCCCCCGCCTTTCCCAGTCGCCGCCCCTCCCGGTCACGGGACAAGCCCTTTCGGTCCTTTATCGACACTATGCCCTGCGCGAGGGGTCCGGCGGCGCAGGCAAGCATCGCGGCGGCTTCGGCCTGGCCTATGAGGTGGAGCTGCTGCGCGGAGAGGCGCGGGCCTCCTTCGTCATGGACCACGGCCGTTTCGGGCCGCAGGGCGTTCTGGGTGGACGCGACGGCGCCGTCAATGAGGTGATCGTGTTCCGGGACGGCGAGGCGCACATACCGCCCCACCTGTCCAAGGAACAGGACATACCGCTGAAGGCAGGAGACAGCGTACGCGTCGGCACGCCAGGAGGTGGCGGCTACGGCGATCCAAGAGAGCGCGACCCGGAACTGGTTCGACGCGACGTGGAACTGGGCTACTACACGCCCGAACAGGCAAGGGACTTGTTCGGCGTGGCCCTGTGAGGCGCGCTTACGTGATCTTCGCCAGCAGCCGGGTCAGCGTCGCGGCCTCCCTGGCATTCAGCGGGGCCAGCGTTTCCTCGGTTGCCCGGCGCGCCGCCGGAATCATCTGTTCGATGGTCTGGCGGCCTTCCGGGGTCAGGTTGACCATGAGCCGCCTTCTATCTTCCTCATGCCTGGAAAGTTCGACCAAGCCGCGCGCCTTCAGCCGGTCTATCACGCCCTTTACGGTTGCGGCGTCCATCGCAATCAGGTTGCCCAGCTGGTTCTGTGAGGTTCCGCCACTTTCGTAAAGCTTGGCAAGGGCAGCGAATTGGGGCGGAGTCAGATCGCCTATATGCGCCGCAAAGATGGATACATGCCGTTGATGGGCCTTGCGAAGCAGAAAGCCCACCTGACCCTGGAGATGTTCCCTTTAACAAATCCCCAGCCCACCAGACGCGCTCCCAACTCGGCTGCCCACCTACGTT
>QGUU01000491.1 GCA_003242525.1 Pseudomonadota bacterium
ACCGCCCCGGGAGCGCCCTCAATGACAATGCGCTTGCCGGCGACTTGGACCGGCCCGGCATAGCGGCCCGGTTCGAGCCGGATCACGTCGCCGTCTGCGGCCTCAAGGACCTTTTCCGCCAGATTGTCGCCGCTTCGCAGCGTGATCGTCTCCGCCGCAGCCGCGCCGCCGAGCAGCATCACGCTTGCGGCCGCAAGTGCAAGCCGAACGGCTTTGGGCCAGGAAATCAGCATCACATTCCCCCTCGTGTGACCTAGTGGGCAACCTCCGGTCTCGGATCGGCCATGTAGCCGGTCAGCAGAGCGAGCCCCTTTCTTTCATCCATAAGCGCGAACAGGAACGGCTTGTCTGCGCGCACGCGGATAAGCCGGCGCACCGCGGTTCCCAGCAGCCCGACCGCAGCCGTCGTTGCCGCGACCTCGGTACCCGTTTCGCTCACATCCATGACGGTTCGCTGCAGAACATGCGTGAACTCCAGTGGATTGCGCGACAGTCTTGCGAAGCTGCGGGCAGGGTCCTGTTCGAAGCCCATGCGCTTCAGTGCCGGCAGCAGGTCCGCCGACGACCGGACGCCGAATTTCGGCAATACAACGGCGCACGGTTCGCCAGACGTGAAGGAAGAAGCCAGCCAGTTTTCCGCGGCGGTGAATTCGGCCAGATGGGCAGGCTTGTCGTTGGTCGTCACGATGACGAGACTGAAACCCTCGGTCATGTAGGGCAGCCTCGCAGCAACGAAGCGCCCTTCTTCCTGGCAAGCCAGTTTTCGATCTTCGAGATGCATCATGGGCACGTCGACCCGGCTGCCGTCAGTGAGAAAGAACGCCGCGTTGCGCGCCTTTTGGAAAGGGACTTGCCATCGGTCCCTGAAATGGAAGGCGTTGATCGCCACCACGCCCGGCACGGGCAGAGGATCGTCCAGAATGCCGTCGATCAGCTCGCCTGTCGCGCTCCTGACCCAGGCGTTTACCTGTTCGACGCCGGCGGGCGTCGTAAGCTGGGCTTCCTGCGCAGGCATGCCTTCGGCGGCAAACAGGTTTCGTGCTTCGGGATAGATCTCGAAGCCGGAATCCACGAAAAGCGCGTTGACGAATGCGAGGGGTGCATCCTCGCGGGCACGGGAAAGCTGCCGCGCCGTCTCGCGTAAATATTCTGCTTGTGTGTGGTGGGTGAGTCCCAGCGTCTCGATCAGGCTGGCCCGGGTATCGGCATCCGCGCCGAGATGGAGATAGGCGAGGACAGCGGCGGCGCTTGCCGGAGAAACCGACAGGTTCACGGACGACCTACCGCTTTCCGCAAGCAACTCCAGCAGCCGGAAACCGAACTTCGCCTGGGCAGCGGCAATCTCCCCCGCCACATTATCGCTGCGTGCCCGCAGAAGCCCTTCCAGAAGGTTTTCACTGATTATGGCCTCGGCAAACCGGTAGGCAGCGCCGCGCTGCTCGGCATAGGCGGCGACCGCCTCGCGCGTGGCCTCATCGACCACGCCGTTCGGCTCGCCATCGAGAAGCCCGAACTCGGCCAGTTTCCGCTGCAAGCGCAATATGATCTCCGGGCCGAGCGGTCGTTCGTAGATGCGGTAGCGTGCGCCGTCCGTGCTTTGCTCGACGAGTACGCGGCGGTCGATGACGCGAAGCAGCGCGACTTGCCGCCGGCCGCACAGAAGGCGCACATTCGTACCTATGCGTCGATCCTCGGCTCCGGGTGCGGGGCCGAGCTCGACATCAGACAGCATCGGGTCGGGCGCTACGGGCGATCCTTCAGGCAAGGGTGCCGCTGACCAATCCGGGCAGGCTGGCTGGTCTGGCCAATGCAGCGTATCGCCAAAGGATGCGATGCTGCCTGCGACTGATGACCTCTCTTCAGAGAGAAGGCTGGATACGCCGGCCACCCTGCGCTCTGCGACGAGCACAAATCTGCCCGTCAGCAACTCATCCAGCGGCGGCGCTTCATCCGCCCGCAGCGGAGACGTGCCGGCAATATATAAGCAGACAAATAAGGATACATGTCGCAAAAACCGATTGTGCGACCGCATCGGCTACCCCAAGCCAATCCCGTATCCCTTCGAGGAATAATATTGCCAATATCGAAAAGTACCGTCAAAGAAAATGTTGCCATCTAAGCCTGGCATTCGAGATAACGCGATCAGCGATCTCCACAGATGTTAGGAAAGTATTGTCTGAGTCCGGTGCGATACCCCACGTAGTGGTTGTCCGACTCGTCTTCCAAAGATATCAGGACAGGACGAACAGCTTCTTGCCACAGGGAGGCCGGAAGCAGATTTGTCCCTCGTAGCCTGCTTCGCGGATCGCAGCATCGGTGCGCTCGACCTCGTCACGAACGGCCTGCGGAGACATGAGGATCATCCGCTTGTGGCTCCAGGAATGGTTCCCCAGTTCATGGCCAACGAAGCGCGGCTCAAACACTCCCAAGGCTTGAAGGCCATGATCGGGCGGTCAAGAAGCTGAATAGGAAAACATTGCCTGTAAGGGGAGAGCATCGCAGTGATTTCGCGAGAAAGTATCGCAGCAGGTTCGGAGGTCATGTCCCCAGAGTTTCGTGGCTGCGTCCGAATTTGGGGACAAAGGGGGGGGCATCAGACTGGGCGACGGTCCTTTAAACCTTTTTTTTAAAAAAA
>QGUU01000048.1 GCA_003242525.1 Pseudomonadota bacterium
GAGCTTGAGGACATAGCCTTCCGCTACATCAACCCGGAGGCTTACCGCACGGTTACCGCCCGGCTCGCGGAGATTTTCGAGCGCAACAAGGGCGTCCTGACCGACATTGAGATGGCGCTCGCCGACCTGTTCGAGAAGTACCAGTTGAAGGCCGAGGTTAAAAGCCGACAGAAGAAGGCGTGGTCGGTTTTCCGCAAGATGGAAGCCAAGGCGCTGTCGTTCGAGCAGCTCTCCGACATTTTCGGATTTCGGGTCATCGTCGACACTGTGGAGGATTGTTACCGTGCCCTTGGCGCAATCCACACCACATGGCCGATGGTTCCGGGTCGCTTCAAGGACTATATCTCGACGCCGAAGCAGAACGACTACCGTTCCATTCACACCACGATCGTCGGCCCATCCCGCCAGCGCGTCGAACTCCAGATACGCACCCATGAGATGAATACGGTCGCCGAATATGGCGTCGCGGCCCACTCCATCTACAAGGACATGGGTTCGGGGGACACTCCTGCGACGACCATTTCGAAGGACACCAACGCGTATGCCTGGCTGCGCCGCACAATAGAGCAGCTTTCGGAGGGCGACAGTCCCGAGGACTTCCTGGAGAACACCAAGCTGGAGCTGTTCCAGGATCAGGTTTTCTGCTTCACGCCCAAGGGCATGCTGATTGCGCTGCCGCGTGGAGCCACACCGATCGACTTCGCCTATGCGGTCCATACCGATGTCGGGGACTCGACCGTCGGCGCAAAGGTGAACGGCCGAGTCATGCCGCTTGTGACCGAACTCAAGAACGGCGATGAAGTGGAGATTATCCGCTCCAAGGCGCAGGTGCCCCCAGCCGCCTGGGAGTCCATCGTCGTCACGGGCAAAGCCAGGGCTGCCATCAGGCGCGCCACCAAGAACGCCATTCGCAAGCAGTATTCCGGCCTTGGTCAGCGCATTCTCGAGCGCGCTTTCGAGCGCAACAGCAAGACCTTCACCAAGGAGAGCCTGAAGCCGGTGCTGCACAGGCTGGCGCGAAAGGATGTGGAGGATGTACTGACATCCGTCGGCCGCGGCGAGCTGTCGTCCAGTGATGTACTCAAGGCAGTGTTTCCCGACTACAAGGACGAGCGCGTGACGGTTGCCCCGAAAAGGCAGCGCGAGGAAGGCTGGTCGCGCATCCGAAACGCGGCTGGCATGCTGTTCCAGATTCCCGGCCGGTCGCGCCGGGACAAGACCCAGCGCGGGGAAGATTCCGCCGTGCCGATACGGGGAGTGCGCAGCGATCTGCCCGTCCGCTTCGCACCGGAGGGTGCAGTGCCGGGCGATCGCATTGTCGGCATCCTTCAGCCGGGGTCGGGTATTACGGTCTATCCTATCCAGTCGCCTTCGCTGACCGCCTTCGACGATCAGCCCGAGCGCTGGATCGACGTGCGCTGGGACATTGACGAGAACAGCAAGGAGCGGTTTCCCGCCCGCATTTCCGTCACCGCCATCAATGCGCCCGGCTCGCTTGCTGATATAGCCCAGGTGATTGCGTCAAACGACGCCAATATCCACACGCTCTCAATGGTGCGTACCGCGCCCGACTTCACCGAAATGCTGATCGATCTGGAAGTATGGGACCTCAAGCATCTCAATCGACTTCTGTCGCAGTTGAAAGAAAATGAAAGCGTAAGCGACGCCCGAAGGGTGAACGGCTGATGGGCGGAAAGGCAAGGGAATGACGAAAGCGGAAAAAGCCGGCCCCATGACCACTGAGGAAGTTCTCTCTGTCTTCCGCTCCGCCGGAGCGATTCTCGAGGGCCATTTCATCCTGACATCCGGCCTGCGCAGTCCCGTCTTTCTTCAGAAGGCGCGCGTATTCATGCACGCCGACAAGACCGAGCGGCTGTGCCGCGCCCTTGCCGACCGTATCCGCGTCGAAGTGAAGGGTGGGATTGACTATGTCGTGGGCCCCGCCGTGGGTGGGTTGATCCCGGCCTATGAAACGTCGCGTCATCTCGGCGTCCCGGCGATCTGGGTGGAGCGGGAACAGGGCGTCTTCCGGTTGCGCCGCTTCGAGATAGAGAAGGGCGCCCGTATCGTCGTGGTCGAGGATATCGTCACGACGGGCCTTTCGATTCGCGAGACGATCGAGTGCCTGAAGGCTCTCGGAGCCGAGGTGCTGGCAGCCGCTTGCATCATTGACCGTTCCGCCGGCAAGACGGATGTTGGCGTGCCGCTGATTGCCCTCGCGGAATATGAGGTGCCGGCTTATCCTGCCGACCAGTTGCCCCCCGAGCTCGCCGCGATACCGCCGGTCAAGCCTGGCAGCCGCAACATCTGATTAGCTGGGAAGTCCGGTGCGGAACTGATGCTTTTTAGAAACAGCACATCCAGGCGCTTTCGGGCCGCCATTCCATCGCGCTGCCGCAGGTCCGCCACGCGATGATTGTAGGCATCGGGTCTGATCTGATCGATATCCGACGGGTCGAAAAAACGCTTGAGCGGCACGGGGAACGATTCATCCGCCGTGTCTATACAGAAATCGAGCGCGCGAAGTCCGAAGGACGCGCCGAGCGCGCGGCATCTTATGCGAAGCGCTTCGCCGCCAAGGAGGCATGCGCCAAGGCGCTGGGCACCGGCATGGCGAGGGGAGTCTTCTGGCGCGACATGGGCGTGGTCAACCTCCCTGGCGGCAAGCCGACCATGGCACTTACCGGCGGCGCCGCGGCGCGGCTGGCGGAACTCCTGCCGCCTCGCCACCGTGCCGCGATCCATCTCACCATCACGGACGACTATCCGCTGGCTCAGGCTTTCGTGATCATCGAAGCCATCCCCGACGAACAAGCGCCACATTGATGGCCTCTGAAGACTGGCACTGGCGTTGCCCCGCGCGCGTCGAGCCCTTATAGAACCGGAAATGAACGAGGACGAGATGAGCGTGGCTGAGAAAACCCAGAAGAAGTCCGGCGGGTTAGGCGAAACCGTCAGCGTCATCGTCCAGGCGTTGCTCCTTGCGCTGGTCATACGCACCTTCCTGTTTCAGCCATTCTCGATTCCCTCGGGTTCGATGCGTCCCACCCTGCTTGAGGGCGACTATCTCTTCGTGACCAAATGGGCTTACGGCTACTCGCGCTATTCCTTCCCCTTCGGGCCGAATCTGTTTTCTGGCCGCATCTGGAGTTCCGAGCCGGAGCGCGGGGACGTTGTGGTGTTCAAGTTTCCGCCCAATCCCTCGATCGATTACATCAAGCGGGTCATCGGTCTGCCTGGCGACCGTATCCAGATGCGAGACGGACAGCTCTTCATCAATGGCGTTGGCGTGGAGCGGGAAAGGATCGGTCAGATCGTCAACCCTGACGTGACCGAGGTGGATCGTCCGGTAGACGTCTATCGCGAAACCCTGCCCAACGGCGTTTCCTACGAGACGCTTGACCTGTCACCGAATTCCATCGGCGACAACACGCGCGAGTTCGTCGTGCCGGAGGGGCATTATTTCATGATGGGCGACAACCGCGACAATTCCAGCGACAGCCGCTTCACGGTGGGCTACGTGCCTGCCGATCACCTCGTCGGGCGCGCAAATGTGATCTTTTTCTCCATCGCAGATGGTGCAAGCCCGCTCGAAATCTGGAAGTGGCCGAGCTCGCTGCGCCCGTCGCGCCTGTTCAACTTCGTGCAGTGATGGGCCTGAACCGTCCAACCGGAAATGAACTGGCCGAAGCCATAGCCGCAAGAACGGGCCATGCTTTTGCGGACCTTCGTCTTCTCGAAACCGCGCTGACCCATTCCAGCGCCGTGCGTGCGGTCGTCAACAATGAGCGCCTGGAGTTCCTTGGCGATCGGGTGCTGGGCCTGATAATGGCCGAACTTCTTTACAAGGAGTTTCCAAAAGCATCCGAGGGCGAGATTGCCCCCCGCTTCAATGCTCTTGTCGACGCTCGCACCTGTTCGCAGGTAGGCATCGAGATGGAACTGGACCGTTTCGTACGCGCCGAAGCCGCCCTCAAGGCCCGTACCCGCGGTTCGGGCGGAAACTATCTTGCCGATGCGGTGGAAGCGCTGATTGCGGCAATATATCTCGATGGCGGATTGGAGGCGGCGCGTCGTTTCGTGCTGCGCTATTGGCAGCAGCGCATCCATACGGTCGCCATCAAGCCGCCGAACCCCAAGTCTGAGCTGCAGGAATGGGTGGCCCGCATCGGGGTTGGCCGCCCTGAATATGTCATCGACCGGCGCGAGGGCCCCGACCATCAACCCCTCTTCACGGTTTCCGTGCATGTATCCGGTTTTGCGCCGGCGAAGGGAACCGGCGGATCGCGCAGGGCTGCGGAAGAGGCTGCCGCTGCCGCGATGCTCAGGAGAGAAGGGGTATGGGAAACCGGGGAGGGTGCCGCATGACCGATCGAGGTGACGCGCCCAACAATTCGGCGCCCGAAACGCGCTCGGGCTTCGTAGCCCTCATCGGCGCTCCGAACGCCGGCAAGTCGACGCTGGTCAACCAGCTTGTCGGCGCCAAGATTTCCATTGTCACGCACAAGGTGCAGACGACGCGCGCACTGGTGCGCGGCGTTGTCACCCATGGAGCGACCCAAATCGTTTTCATCGATACGCCGGGTATCTTCAAGCCGCGACGCAGGTTGGATACGGCCATGGTCACCACCGCCTGGGGCGGCGCGAAGGATGCCGATGTCGTCGCGTTTCTGATCGACGCCGAGCGTGGGATCAAGGGTGATGCCGACACCATACTGGACCGATTGGGCGAGGTACGGCAGCCGAAGGTGCTTCTTCTCAACAAGATCGACCGGGTGAAACCGGTGTCGCTGCTGGCGCTCGCCAAGGCAGCCAATGACCGCGTTCCGTTTGAGCGTACTTTCATGATCTCGGCGCTGAATGGCTCCGGTTGTGGTGATTTTCTCGACTATCTCGCCGGAAGCCTGCCGCCCGGCCCCTGGTATTATCCGGAGGACCAGATTTCGGACCTGCCGATGCGTCAGCTTGCAGCAGAGATAACGCGCGAAAAGCTTTATCTGCGCCTCCACCAGGAATTACCCTATTCCTCCCATGTCGAGACCGAGAAATGGGAGGAGAAGAAAGACGGCTCGGTTCGCATCGAGCAGGTGATCTATGTGGAACGCGATAGCCAGAAGAAGATCGTTCTGGGCGAAAAGGGGCGCACGATTCGCGCCATAGGCGAAGCCGCCCGCAAGGAGATCGCCGACATGCTCGAACAGAAGGTGCATCTCTTCCTGTTCGTGAAGGTGCGGGAGAACTGGGGCGACGACCCGGAGCGTTACCGCGAGATGGGTCTGGAATTTCCCCACTAGGCGCCGAATCCGCCATCGGTAGCCCGCATATTGTTCTTTTCTTGATTTCGCCGCCGAAGCCGTCAAATCTCCCGGCATGGAATGGCGCGACGAGGGAATCATCCTGGGTACCCGCAGGCATGGCGAATCCAGCGTCATCCTGGAGGCCATGACGCGCTCGCATGGCCGGCACATGGGGCGGGGCCGGGGAGGGCGTCCCGGAAGGCTCCACCCGGCCCTTCAGCGGGGGAACCGGGTTGTTCTCATTTGGCGCACACGTCCCGACGAGCATCTCGGCATCTTCCAGGCCGAAGCGTTGGAGATGAATGCCGCGCGGCTCATGGACAGCGCCGTAGCCATGCATGGGCTACAGCTTCTGGCCGCACATCTGCGCCTGCTGCCGGAGCGAGATCCGCACTGCAGGCTCTACGAGACGCTTTGCGTCATGATTTCTCATCTCGAAGATGCCGAGATCGTGGCCGAATTGATGGCACATTTTGAACTGCTTGTACTGGAAGAGCTGGGCTTCGGCCTGGACCTCTCGCGCTGCGCGGCCACCGGCCAGCGTCACGACCTTGTCTACGTATCTCCCAAGTCCGGCAAGGCAGTCTCACGCGAGGCTGGCGAGCCCTGGCGCGACAGGATGCTGGCGCTGCCGCCCTTCCTGCTCCGTGGCTCAGGCTTGCGGGCCAATGCCGCGGCCATTGACGATGCCTTCCGCCTGACCGGCTTCTTCCTCGCTCGCAATGTCTATGAGCCGCGGGGAATGGAGGAGCCTGTAGCGCGTGCGGGCTTCCTCGCGGCGCTTCGCAAGCAGCACACTTTCGCGCGCGGACCCACAGGGGAAACGGCGGCCTGATCGCTGGCAACTGCCGGTCTTTCGCAGCCTGACGGGAAAACGGTGGCTGGAGAACGCAACGTGCGAGAACACGCTCGCTTTTCCGCGCCCCAACGGAGAGATGCTGCCGCGCAAGCTTGGCTCCACTGCGTCACAATTCAGCCCAATGGAAGCGCGATAGCGCCATTTGCGCTTGCCGTTTCAGGGGCGCCAAACCGGTCCGGACTTCCTCCTTCTTCCGAGGTCTTCAAGAACCTTCATGCCTGTTGCGATCCGCAAGGCCTACGCTTCCGATGTCGACGATCTCGCCGCCATCGAGGAAGCAGCATTTCGTGGCGACCGCATTTCCCGCCGTTCCTTCCGCGCCCTGATCGAGCGCGAGACCGCAGCCGCGCTCATAGCGCTCGATGGCGCGCGCAAGGCCGGCTATGCGATCGTGCTTTTCCGCAAAGGGTCGGGCGTCGCACGCCTGTACTCCATCGCCGTCGCGCCGGGTTTCGGGGGGAAGGGCGTAGGCCGTGCCCTGCTGGACGCTGCGGAGAAAGCGGCATTCGACCATGACAGAATGATGTTACGGCTGGAGGTACGGCAGGACAATGCACGCGCTATCGCCATTTATGAGAAGGCGGGTTACCACCGCATCGGGCAGGAGCCGGGCTATTACGAGGACGGTGCCACGGCGCTCCGCTACGAAAAGGCCCTGCGCGGTGATGCGCCGGTCTCAACGCCTGTCCCGTTCTACCCCCAGACCTGCGATTTTACTTGCGGACCATGCTGCCTCATGATGGCAATGGGTCGCTTCGACCCGACATTCGTGCCCGATCCGGTGCTGGAAATCCGCCTGTGGCGACAGGCGACCACCGTTTTCATGATGTCCGGTCCCGGTGGGTGCGAGCCGTTCGGTCTCGCCGTTACGGCGCATGAGAGCGGCCTGTCCGCAGAAATATACGTCTCGTTCTACGGTGCGCTGTTCCTGCAATCCGTGCGCAGCGCGGAAAAGCGTCGGGTCATGGAACTGGCCCAGGTCGACTTCCGCCGACGCGCGGAGCATTACGGCATCCCGGTCAAGTATCGCGCCTTTGGACTCGACGACATTCGCGAGGCATTGGCAGGTGGGCGCCTGGTGCTGGTCCTGGTGAGCGGTTTCCTGATGTTCGGCAAGAAGGTCCCGCATTGGGTCCTGGCCATCAGCGACGATGGCGACCACATACTCATCCACGACCCATGGGTCGAGGAGGACAGGGGCGAAACCACGCTCGACGCTGCAAATATTCCTGTGCCCTACGGCATCTTCATGGACATGGCGCAGTTTGGCAAGGACGGACTGCGTGCCGCGATCATCCTCGGAAAGCGCGAAAGACAATGACCTGGGTCATACTAACCGGCCGCCAGCACGATCTCGACCAGGTATCCACCCCACACAAGATCATCACCAATCGCGATTACCTTTCCCATCCCGCCCTGTTTCGCGGCCAGAGACCCAAGGTCATCAACCTGTCGAACCATTACAGCTACCAGAGTCGGGGCTATTATGCCTCGCTGCTCGCGTCCTCGCGCGGACATCGCGTCATCCCGACCGTGGAGACGCTGATAGACCTGTCAGAGCGCAAGCTCTATGAGAATGCGCTTCCAGAGCTGGAACAGGCGCTCAACCGCTGCCGTAAGGACCTCGGCGGCGTGTTTCCTCCCAAGGTCCGGATTTTCTTCGGCATCGGCCCATCCAGGTCATGGGACCGGTTTGCCAGGCTGCTCTTCGACTGGTTCCGGGCGCCGGCGCTGGAGGTGGCGATCACTGACGGGGGTGAGTGGGCATCGATCCGAAAGATCGGTTTTTATCCGCTGGCGCGCATGGGGGAGGAGGAAAAACAGCGCTTTCTTGAAGCCCTGGAGATTTATACCGGCAGGGAGTGGCGGGATTCAAAGACGCGTACGCCAGCCCGCTTCAGCTTCGCCACTCTTGTAAATCCGCATGAGGAATTGCCGCCCTCGGAAATCTCCTCCCTTCGCCACTGGGCGCGCATTGCCGAGAAAATGGGTGTCGAGGTGGAGCCTATCACGAAAAAGGACCTTCCCCGGCTCGCCAATTTCGACGCGCTTTTCATCCGCGAGACGACGACCATATCCAACCACACCTACCGTTTCGCTCGCCGCGCGCAACAGGAAGGCATGCCGGTGATCGACGACCCCCTGTCGATGATCCGCTGCACCAACAAGGTCTATCTCAACGAACTGATGACGACCAACAAGGTGCCGGTGCCGCCCACCGTCATTGTCGCCGGCCCGGCAGATTTCGAGGTGGCGGCGCAGACGCTCGGTTTTCCTCTGGTGTTGAAGATCCCCGACTCCTCCTTCTCGCGGGGCGTGCGCAAATGCGTCGATTTCGAAGAGCTGAAGAAGCTTGCGACGGAGTGGATGGAAGACTCCGACCTGCTCATTGCGCAGAAGTTCATCCCGACCCAGTTCGATTGGCGCATTGGCGTTCTGGGTGGCGAACCGCTTTTCGCCATCCACTATCTGATGGCCAAGAAGCACTGGCAGATCGTGCATCACAAGGCAAACGGCAAACCGGACCAGGGCGGCATCAAGACCTTCACCTTGAAGGACACGCCGTCGCATGTTCTGGAGACGGCGGTTCGGGCGGCGCGCTGTATCGGCAACGGGCTGTACGGGGTCGATCTGAAGGAGACGAAGGACGGCATCTTCGTCATCGAGGTCAATGACAATCCAAACCTCGATCATGGCTGCGAGGATAGCGGAGAAAAGGATGAGTTGTGGGTGCGCCTGACCCAGTGGTTCCTCGATCGGCTCGAGCGATAGGGAAGACAGCTAGGCGCAGCGCAGCTTTTCGATCTCCTCGAAGCGTCTGAGAAACGCGTCCTGGGCCCATGTCACCGAACGGGGCGTGAAGTCGAGGCGGTCGATGGAAAATCCGCGTGGCCGGCCGAAGAACTGTGCCGCCTCCGCCGCCGAGAAGCCGGCAAGCTGCGTCGCCTCGAAATAGGCAGCGATCCTGTCCGCGCGCTTGATGACCTTCTTCAGGCCATCGGGCGTATCGGCCGGCAGTGAGAAACGCAGGTGAATTGCGCGCTGGAGCCGCTGCTCGCATTCCTTGTAGCTCCCGCCCATCACTGCCTTGAAGGGGGAAATCATGTCGCCGATGACATATTCGGGGGCGTCGTGCAGAAGTGCGGTGAGCCTCTGTTCGGCTGCTGCCTGCGGCACGATCTCGCCGTAGATCGCTTCGACAAGCAGCGAATGCTGCGCGACGGAAAAGGCGTGGTCGCCGCTCGTCTGGCCGTTCCAGCGCGCCACTCTGGCCAGGCCATGGGCGATGTCCGTTATTTCGATGTCCAGCGGCGACGGATCGAGCAGGTCCAGACGCCGGCCGGAAAGCATTCTCTGCCATGCGCGTTGCGGCGTCCCATTCCCCGCCACGCCCATCAGGCGTCCCCCGCGCCGGCTTGTTCAGGGAAGCTGAAATTCGCCCAGCGGGGAATGTGAAGCGTCACTGGCACGTCGCCGGCAAGGATCGGCCTGCCTTCGTCCATGGCAGCCTTCACCCGGTCGATGCGCGCAATTGCGAGGCCCTCACTTCCATGGGCCGACCCCATGCTGCCCACGCTGCGGCCTTCTACCGTCAGGTCGGTGCCCGGCTCCGGCAGCGCGGCATCGGCCGATACAAGCAGCACGCGCCTGCGCGCCGTGCCTCGATGCTGCATGCGCGAGACGACCTCCTGCCCGACATAGCAGCCCTTGCGGAAGCCGACGCCATCTGTCTGGTCCAGAAGAACGTCGTGCGGGAAGGCATCGCCAAGCTGATAGTCCTTGCCGCTTTCGGCGATGCCATGGGCGATGCGCAGGCGGTCCCAGGAAGATGGATCGTCGCTTTCCCCTGCGGGCGAACCATAGCGTCGCCGCACATTCCCACCAGGAAATCGGACGTCCACAACGGAAATTGAATCATCGCCTGAAGAACTTGAATCAGCATCTGAGCGGCTTGAATCAAAATCCCATTGCGCCGTTACAAGCTCTTGTTCTTGCTTGCTTATCTCCACCTTTGCGCGCAATCTGTAGAGCAACAGCCGGCGGATGAAATCGTCGGCAATGTCGGTGCGGCAATCCAGCCGGAACGCGTCCGCGCCGGCGCGGGAAACCAGAAAATCGAACAGGATCTTGCCCTGCGGCGTAAGCAGGGCGCCGGGCTTGGCTTGCCCGGGTTCAAGCTGGTCGAGGTCGGTGGTCAGTATGTTCTGCAGGAAATGCTCCGCATCCGGTCCGGACACGAGCACGACGGAGC
>QGUU01000492.1 GCA_003242525.1 Pseudomonadota bacterium
CCGCCCTGCTGGTCGGCTGCGACATCGGATTCCGCGACGAGATCGTCTACGGTGCCGCCCTTCCGGCCCAAGGGGCCGGCAAGATGGCTGGGCCCGGCGCCGCCCCCACGCCCGTTGGTCCGGCCTGCCGGCTATGCGAGAGGATCGGCTGCCTTGCGCGCGCCGAACCCCCGGTGACAAGACCGCTTGGACTGGACGAAATGGTGACGGGCCTGAGCGCATTCGATTTCCAGTAAGCCGTTCGGCACGTGCCCCAACGGACCGATGGTGCTGGCTCACGCAGTTTCCCAGGGCGTGGGTTACGCGAATACGGTGAAGGGCGTCGCGTTTGAAGCAGCAGACGGGCGGACGAACTGCAGACATTCGTGCCATGACCGAAAGAGCTCCGCCATCCTCCGCGCTTCAGCCTGCCATTTCGCGAAGGGAGGAACGTCTTGGCTACCTCCTTGTCTTTCTTTCCGCCCTCATGTGGAGCTTCGGCGGAACTTTCGCGCGCTTCATCGAAGCGCCCGACAGTTGGACCGTCATCTTCTGGCGCTCGGTCTGGGCCGCCGCCTTTCTGATCGGGTTCATGCTCTGGCGCGACGGCTGGCGCGGGACGCTGGTCCTGTTCCGCGATATGGGCCTGCCCGGCATCGGGGTGGCCGCCTGCTTTGCCACGGCCTCTACCGCCTTCGTCGTCGCGCTTGCCTACACCACGGTAGCCAACATCCTGCTCATGCAGGCAGGCGTGCCGCTATTGGCCGCGCTGCTGGCCTGGATACTTTTCCGGGAGAAGGTTTCGCGAGCGACCTGGGCGGCCATCGGCGCCGTGATTGCGGGCGTAGCCATCATGGTTTCCGAATCGCTCAGCGGAACTGTCTCTCCGGTGGGAGACGGGCTGGCGCTGCTGATCGCCGTGTGCTTTTCCGTAGCCACTGTCATCACGCGCCGCTTCTCGAATGTGCGCATGACGCCGGCGACATGTCTGGGCACGCTTTTGGCTGCAGCTTTCGCGACGTCCCAGGCATCAGCCTTTGCGGTGTCCGGCGCCGACATGGCCTGGCTGTTCGCCTTCGGCGTCGTGAATCTCGGACTTGGCCTCGCCTGTTTCGCCACCGGCGCGCGGCTGATACCCGCGGCGATCGCCGCATTGCTGGGCACGTTCGAGCCACTGCTGGGACCCATCTGGGTTTGGCTCGTTCATTCCGAGGTGCCGTCGGGCCGTACCATGATCGGCGGCGCGGTCGTGTTTGCGGCCCTGCTGACCCATATCGGACTCGAATTGCGCCGCCAGACCCGGCCAGTGCGGCCGGGTGTAACCGGAATTCCATCGCCCAACTGAATCTTGGTGATTGTGGGAGTCTTAGCGATTGACAAGCTCGCTACGTGGCAGGCAGGCTCGCACAGACACGGCAACAACAAGTCGGGCGTATCTTGCCAAGTCTAGCGGGCGGCTCTCTGAAATCCGGAACACGATCTTACCGAGACGGCCCTGCGCGGGAACGATTGCGCGCGATCCGGGTTCCGCTGTCGGAAAACACCGGCAGCCGGCCGTTCCATCCTCGCAATCACGTGATGCCGGGGCAATGTCCTCCTTGCTTGCCGGACGAAGGCAAGGTCAATAGTGTCTCGAACAGCCTGCAGAGGGCTTTGAGCTGTCGAGGGAACACTTGAATTCAATGGAGAATATCATGAAACGCACACTATCACGACTGGTCACGACGTCGGCAGTACTCGCCGCCCTTACCCTCACTGCCAGCGCGCAGGAACGCGTCGTCAACGTCTTCAACTGGTCCGACTACATCGATTCCTCAATCCTGGACGATTTCACCGAGAAGACGGGCATCAAGGTCGTCTACGACGTCTTCGACTCCAACGAGATCCTGGAAACCAAGCTGCTGGCTGGCGGAAGCGGCTATGACGTGGTCGTGCCCACCGCCAATTTCCTCGCGCGCCAGATCGAGGCCGGCGTTTTCCAGAAGCTGGACAAGTCCAAGCTGCCGAACCTCAAGAATACGTGGGACGTGATCAATGAGAGCGTCGCACGCTACGATCCCGGCAATGAATACGCCATCAACTACATGTGGGGCACAGTCGGCATCGGCTACAACATAGACAAGGTCAAGGCGGCCCTGGGCACTGAGGAAATCGACAGCTGGGGAGCCGTGTTCGACCCGGAAAACATGGCGAAGCTGAAGGACTGCGGCGTCTATTTCCTCGACTCGCCGACCGATGTCATCCCCATCTCCCTCAAGTATCTGGGGCTCGATCCGGATGACAAATCGCCGGAGAACCTGCAGAAGGTGGAGGAGATGCTGCTCAAGGTGCGCCCGATGGTGCGCAAGTTCCATTCCTCCGAGTACATCAACGCCCTGGCCAACGGGGATATCTGCGTGGCCATCGGCTGGTCGGGTGACGTCTTCCAGGCGCGCGACCGCGCCGACGAGGCTGGGGCCGGCGTCCGCCTTGCCTATTCGATACCGAAGGAGGGCACCGAAATGTGGTTCGACATGATGGCCATCCCCGCCGATGCCCAGCATGTCGAGGAAGCCCACGAATTCCTCAACTACATCCTGGACCCCGAGGTGATCGCCAAGTCGACCAACTACGTTTACTACGCGAACGGCAACAAGGCCTCGCAGGAGTT
>QGUU01000493.1 GCA_003242525.1 Pseudomonadota bacterium
CTTTCCACCAGCCCCTCGTCGCGCCCCGGGGTCCCCTTCAGTTCTATAACGATCGGCACCCTGCCAGCGACCAGGTCGAGTACTTGCTGCAATGTCGGGAAATGGTCGGTGGTGCCGCCAACCTTTATTTCGCCCAGTTCCGCAGCCGTCCGCTGCCAGACGAAGCCGTCCCGGCCTGCCAGTCGTTTGAGGTCCCCGTCATGGATCACGACGGGCACCCGGTCTGACGAAAGATGCACGTCACATTCGACCGCAAAGCCGCGCTCGACGGCGGCCTCAAATGCGGAAAGCGTGTTTTCCCAGCGCTCCTGATTGAGATCGTGGTAGCCGCGATGCGCGATTGGTTGGGCAGTCAGCCACGAAAGATCGCTCATGCGCCTACTCGACCTCGATGACGGATTCGATCTCAACGGCAGCGTTGAGTGGCAAGGCGGCCATGCCGACGGCGACGCGCGCATGCTTGCCACGCTCTCCCAGTACCTGGGCGAAAAAGTCGGAAGCACCGTTGCCCACCAGATGCTGGTCGGTAAAGGTAGGGCTCGAGGCGACATAGACGCTGATCTTCACCAGTCGGCGGATCTTTTCGAGATCGCCAAGCGCTGCCTTGGCCTGAGCAAGCACATTGATGGCGCACAAACGTGCGGCTTCCTGCCCCGCTGCCGTATCGAGATCGCGCCCCAACAGGCCTGTAACGGCTATCTTTCCGTCCTTCATCGGTAGCTGGCCGGAAGGGAAGAGCAGGTTTCCGCTACGGACCCAAGGCACATAGTTGGCCGCCGGTGGAGCCGCGACAGGAAGCGTAATCCCGAGTTCGGCCAGCCGCTTTTCGATTGTTTCGCTCATGCTAATTCCCTATTCCTTGGTGAAGCCGCGTCGGCGGGGTCGAAATTGCTATTTTTGCCTCGCTTCCGCCATGACTTTTTTTAAGTTGGTCCATCATTCCCCACGGCCTGTCATCAGCCATCAAGACCGGAGCCCTTCCATGCACGCAGCGCGCTTCCTTGTACCCCTGGCGCTGTCCGCGGCGACTTTCGCTGCCCATCCGGCCGCTGCCCTGCCGTTCCTGCAACCGCATCGAGCGGTCTACGATCTGTCATTGGAAAAGGCCACAGACCGTTCCGGCATTACGGGCATTACCGGCCGTATGGTCTACGAGTTCAACGGATCGGCCTGCGATGGCTACACGGTGAAGTTCCGGTTCGTCACGCAAATCAGCACCAGCGACAATGCGAGGATGACCGACCAGCAGACGACGACCTTCGAGGACGGAAAGGGCAAAACCTTTTCCTTTGTGACGAAGTCTTTCATCGACCAGCAACTCGACCGCGAGGTCAAGGGCACGGCGACGAAGGAAGCGAACGGTGTCAGGGTCGAACTCGATCTTCCGCAAAAGAACACCATCCAGCTTCCGTCGACCCAGTTTCCTACCCAGCACCTGGAGGAACTGATTGCCAAGGCGCAGAAGGGCGAGACCTTCTACCAGACCAACCTGTTCGATGGATCGGAGGATGCCGACCGGCTGATGACAACGACGGTCGTGGTCGGCAAGCGGGCGGAACCTGCCAACGACGATCCGGAACTGCCGGCGCTCAAGAGGCTGGCCAAGGAAGGATATTGGCCCGTCGATATTGCCTATTTCGATGAGTCGAAGCCGGGCGAGGGGGAGGAGCTGCCGGACTACCGCATTTCCTTCAAGCTGCACGCGAACGGCCTGACGCGCGACCTGACCATGGACTATGGCGACTTTTCCATACGGGGCAAGCTGGTCAATCTGGCGCTGTTCGACACCGCTCCGCAAAAGGCCTGCAACCAGTAGGCAGACCGTTCGGCATGGCCGTCTATGTCGATGCTTCCATCTGGCACCATGCCGGCCGCCGCTGGTGCCACCTTCTGGCCGACGACGAGGCGGAGTTGCATCGGTTTACGCTGCTTTTGGGGATCAAGCCTTCATCCTACCAGGGGCCACCCAGGACATCTGCGCCACACTATGACATTACCGCTTTCGAGCGCGACCGGGCCGTTCGGATGGGCGCGCTTGAATGCGGGCGTGAGGAGATCGTGGCGGTCTATCGAAGGGTGAGGGTCGAGCGGTGGAGGCCGCAGCCGTCGTGCTCCGTCACGCCAGTATCGGACGCCGGGCCGATGAATGCGCAGCCTGCCCAGCTGGTGGCTTGTCCTGGCTGACACTTCAACTGACTGCAGGCGCCCAGCGCGACTTGAACGAGCGCGATTGCCAGTTCAACCGTCGGTCGGGTTGCAATTCTTCCGCTTCCCCTCTATATGCGCGGCCATTCCACACACGGGCTTTGGTTTCCGGCCGGGAGAAATCCGGCGGCGACCGCCGGTGGCGCATGGGGTTCCCGAGCGTCGTTGCCCGTGGAGGCCAACCGGAAAGGAAAAGCAATGGCTCTGCCAGATTTCACCATGCGTCAGCTCCTGGAAGCTGGCGTTCATTTCGGCCACCAGACGCACCGCTGGAATCCGAAGATGGCGCCTTACATCTATGGCGCCCGCAACAATATCCATATCATCGACCTGTCGCAGACGGTCCCGCTTCTGCATCAGGCGCTGAAGCAGATTTCCGATGTCGTCGCCCGCGGCGGCCGTGTCCTGTTCGTCGGCACCAAGC
>QGUU01000494.1 GCA_003242525.1 Pseudomonadota bacterium
TTCCAATGAGACGAACGAGCTTCATTTTGTAGGAACGGGGCAGCAGCGGGTGGGTTGCGCGCCGCCTCTCGACCCTGATCAACCAGGGTTACGGACCTGAAATCCAATTTGCTGCGGACGTCATCCGGAAGGCGAGCCCAACCCGGACCCGGATGATTCCTCCTTCGCAGCCCTATGCTCCAGCCCACTTATGAGATGCGGAAATTTTTTGGGCGTGAAAGTCCTAAAGAACTTGCTATATTCATTCCTCGAGTGCGCGGTTCCGTCAGTCAGCTGCCGGGCCGTTTTCTTTTTGTACTCGGCTAAAGGGCCGGCCTTCAGGAGGCCGACTATAGAAAGGTGATGTCATGAACAAAGTGCCGATGACACGGCAGGGTTTTGAGACGCTGAAGGAGGAACTGCGTTGGCGCCAGCAGGAAGAGCGGCCACGCATCATAGAGGCGATCTCTGAGGCCCGTTCACATGGCGACCTGTCAGAGAATGCGGAATATCATGCCGCCAAGGAGTCCCAGAGTCTCAATGAGGGCCGCATAAGCGAACTCGAGGACCTGATCGCTCGCGCGGAGGTCATCGACGTTTCGAAACTGTCTGGCGAAACGGTCAAGTTCGGCGCCACCGTCGTGCTGGTGGACGAAGACACCGAAGAAAAGAAGACCTATCAGATCGTCGGCGACCAGGAAGCGGACGTGAAGTCCGGCCGGGTTTCCATCTCCTCCCCCATAGCTCGCGCGCTGATCGGCAAGGGGGTGGGTGATGCCGTGGAAGTGAATGCCCCGGGGGGCCCACGCGGCTATGAGATCATCGAGGTTCAGTACATCTGAACCGCGAGTCCGCTCCTGGCGGCTACTATCGACCCATGACGGAGAAGGGCGGCCAGGGCCGCCCTTCTTGTTGTGGAAGATGGCAGGCCGCACTCAGGCGGCTTGGGCGTCCGCGGCCACGATATCCGCTTCCCGGGCCTTCTTGAGCACCTTCGCCCACCAGGCAATTTCATCCAGCAGCGCGCGTGCCGCCTGATTGAGATGCTCGATCTCCTCGAGCTTCTTCTCGCCCTGGCGCACAGCGAGGAAATCCCCCCAGCTGATATGGACGGCCGAACGTACAGGCGCCATCTGCATTTCAATGGCGTGCAGCCGGAGCTGTTCCACCGCACGCGCGCCTCCGACACCGCCATAGCCCAGGAAACCTGCCGGCTTCTTGTTCCATTCGGTGTAGACGTAGTCCAGTGCGTTCTTCAGAACGGCCGTGGGGCCATGCGAATATTCCGCGGCCGTGAAGATGAAGCCATCAAAGCTGGCGACCTTCTTTTGCCAACGCTGCGCGACCTCGTTTTCCGATGCAGCCCACATGGGCGAAGCGACCTCGTCGAAGAAGGGCAAGGGAAAATCGCGCAGGTCGACGACCTCGACCTCGATATCGGCATGCTGACGCGCTATGCTAACCAGCCATTCGACCGGTGTGTCGGCAAAACGCCCTTCGCGCGTAGAACCGACCACGATGGCGATCCGGGGCTTGGACATACGGTGCTCTCCTTATGAACCGTGGTATCTGATTGAAACCAACACTATATGAGAGACCGACCCCGACGATGCAAGGAGGCACTTTCTTGAAACTTCGTCACCCTCATGCAACCGAAGACTGCCGTGCCGTTTCCGAGATTCTGCAACGCATCGGCGACAAGTGGTCGCTGCTCGTGGTCCGCCGACTGGGCCAAGGGCCCATGCGTTTCAACGAGCTGCGCGCTGCCGTTGGAGGCATCTCGCAGAAGATGCTGACAACCACCCTGCGCACTCTGGAGCGTGACGGGTTCGTTACACGAACGGTCTATCCCACCACGCCGCCGCGCGTTGACTACGAATTGACCGACCTTGGCCGGGAGCTTGAAATACCCGTCAAGGAACTCGCGGAATGGGCGATCACCAACATGGGCCGCATCAACGAGGCGCGCAGGCGGTTCGATTCCTCGATGGCTGCGTGACGCCCTCAGTCTTCCGGGGGGACGGGAGTAGGTTTGCCATTCTTGTCGAGCGCGACCATGACGAAATCGGCATGGGTTACCTTTTCCATCAGATCGGAAAGGTAGCGCTGCGCCCAAGCTTCCACCTTCAGCACCATCGAGGTGCGGCCGACGCGGTCGACATGGGTGTAGACGCACAGCGTATCACCGACCTTCATCGGCTTGGCGAACGACATTTCCTTGACCGCTGCTGTCACCACGCGGCCCCTGGCGCGCTCGGCCGCGCGGATGCCGCAGGCAAGATCCATCTGCGCCATCACCCAGCCGCCGAAAATGTCCCCGGCCGCATTGGCGTCGGAGGGCATGGCAAGCGTCCTGAGTGTAAGCTCGCCCTGCGGCTTTGTTCCGCCAGCATAGTCCACCATGCCTGAATCCCCCTAAGTCGGCCTCCCAATGCCGTAGCGAGGCGGCGACATTGCGTCAACGGCGAGGCTGGGCGATGCACCGGCCCGCTGGCGGGCAGGGCGTTCTACGCAAAGCCGTCGCTTTTTTCACAGGCCATGCCGGATGCTCCGCTAACGGCCAGACCAGCACATAGCTAGGCTGGCGCGTCCTACATATCCGCCAGCTTCGTCATGCAGACCTATGATTTCATTGTCGTCGGTTCAGGTT
>QGUU01000495.1 GCA_003242525.1 Pseudomonadota bacterium
GCTTCATCTACAAGTAAGCGGGGTACGGAGATGTCTGGTTCACACTTCAAGGCAGGACCCTTCGCGAGGATGCCGGGCGCCAGCCGTTCGCGGTTCGCCGGCCTTGCAATCCCGCTCCTCGCGGCCACGGCGGTGGCGCTTCTCTCGGGCTGTGCCAACCGCGACTCCATCACTGTCGGCTCTGTCCCTGACGACTACCGAACCAATCATCCGATTGTCATTTCCGAGAAGGACGAGAAGATCGATCTGCCGGTGGCTGCCAGCGCCCGCGGCGCCACCAAGGCGCAGCGCCAGACCCTTCTCGGCTTCCTGGACGGATATGATCGCAGCGCGGCTCCTGTCCTGACCATCTCAGCGCCGGCGGGATCTGCCAACGAGCTTGCAGCGCGTGCCGCTGCGCAAGATTTCAGGCGCATCGCCATAGCCAGCGGCGTCCGCGCCAACCGCATTGCGCTGACGGCCTATCAGGCCTCTTCCGCCGAGATCAATGCGCCGGTTCGGGTTGCCTTTTCCTCGATGCGTGCTCACACGGACAAGTGCGGCCGCTGGCCGGAGGATTTGCTGGAGACCAGCGAAAACAAGCACTACGCCAATTTCGGCTGCTCCTACCAGAACAATCTGGCCGCGCAGGTGGCGAACCCCGCCGACCTGCTCGGGCCGCGCAAGCACAGCCAGATCGATGCGGCCAATCGCGATGCGGTGATCGACGTGTATCGCCAGCGGGGCGTGTCGGACGAGTTCCTCGCCAATTCCGAAGTCGACTACTAAGCCGGACTTCTTCAAGAGGGGGCGACCATGAGCAATCTTGCCTATGACGAGCGGACCGGAGTCGAGGAGACTGCCGCGGAAATCGCTGCGATGCAGGCGCTACGGCCCATTCCGCGCATCTCCATCCAGGCCTTCTGCGAGACCGAGGGAGTGGCCGGGCCGATCGAGCGAGCCGGCGAGGATCGGCGCATGGCCAAGGCCCATCTCAAGGTCCACATGGGCGGCATTCCCACGGCCATCGAATTCTACCAGGGGGCGCCGACGCCGAATCTGATCCTGCTGGAATCGCGGGCGGAGCCCAAGGAGATGCTGGAACAGCTCGGTCAGCTTGCCGAGCATTGCGATCCGACAACGAAGGTGGTCGTCATCGGTCACTACAATGACGTCGGCCTCTATCGCGAACTGATCCGCTCGGGCATCTCGGAATATGTCATCGCGCCGATCTCGATGGCCGACATTGTCAGCGTTATTTCCTCCATCTTTGTGGACCCGGAGGCGGAGCCTATAGGCCGATCCATCGCCTTCATCGGCGCGAAGGGCGGCGTTGGCTCTTCCACCATGGCCCACAATGTCGCGTGGGCCATGTCGTCGCTGTTCAAGTCCGAGGTCGTAGTCGCAGATATGGACCTTGCCTTTGGCACGGCCAACATCAATTTCGACCAGGATCCGCCCCAGGGCATAGGCGAAGCCGTCTTTTCGCCGGAGCGCATCGACGAAGTCTATCTCGATCGCCTGCTGGCGACATGCGCCGAGCATCTTTCCCTGCTTGCCGCCCCCTCCACGCTGGATCGCGTCTACGACTTCGATCCCGAGGCCTTCGCGCCCATTATCGAGACAGCGCAACGCGCCGCGCCGATGCTGATCCTCGACGTACCGCATCTCTGGAGCGGCTGGTCGAAGAACACGCTCATGAGGGCTGACGACGTGGTGATAACCGCGACGCCTGAACTGGCCAACCTGCGCAACGCCAAGAACCTGGTGGACATGCTCAGGAAGCTCCGGCCGAACGATCCTCCGCCCAAGCTGATCCTCAACCAGACGGGCGTGCCTAAGCGCCCTGAAATCTCTGTCGAGGATTTCGTTGAGCCGCTTGGCATTACGCCGATGGCCGTAATCCCGTTCGAGCCGCAGCTTTTCGGCAATGCCGCCAACAACGGCCGGATGCTCGGCGAGATGGATGCCCGCAGCCCGATCGTTTCGACGATCTCCGAGATCGCCCATGTCCTCACCGGGCGCAGCGAGATCAAGACGCGGAAGAAGCCGGGACTTGGCACCATTCTCGAAAAGCTCAGGCTCGGCAAGAAGTGACCTCATCGGGGAAACGGTAATCGATCATGTTTGGCAAGAGAGGCACTGACGACGGCAGCCGGATCGTTCCGGAGTTCCGCCCGCCTGCGTCCCCGGCACCGGCGCCGGGCTCGGCATTGGCCGAGCCGCCACCGCGGCCGGCTGCTCCTGCGGCCGTCAGCCCGCCCCCGTCCTCTGCCCCTGTCCGGCGGAGCGTGGAGGCGCCGCCGATTTCGGCCGAGCCGAGGCATGTCCCGCGCGAAAAGTCGGAAAGCTACTACGACACCAAGAGCCAGGTCTTCTCCGCTCTTATCGACACGATCGATCTGTCACAGCTTGCGAAGCTCGACCCTGAAAGCGCGCGCGAGGAAATACGCGATATTGTCAATGACATAATCGCCATCAAGAACTTCGCGATGTCGATCTCCGAGCAGGAGGAACTGCTCGAAGACATCTGCAACGACGTGCTTGGATATGGACCGCTGGAACCGCTGCTGGCGCGAGACGATATCGCCGACATCATGGTCAACGGCTCCAAGAACGTCTACATCGAGGTGGACGGCAGGGTCGAGC
>QGUU01000496.1 GCA_003242525.1 Pseudomonadota bacterium
ATCAGGGTAATGAGGGTGGTCCACAGCGCAGCGCGGCGCATGTGTGGCCCGCGCGGCGCACTCGGCACCGTACCCAGGGTGACTTCATTGTCCTCGTCCTGCGTCCTCAGGCCGAAAGGCAGCACCAGGAACAGAAAGAACCACCACGCGATGAAGAAAGTGGCGAGATAGCCAATCCAGCTCATGCCTGCTCCAGTTCGACGAGCGTGCCTGAGAAATCTTTCGGATGCAGGAACAAGACGGGCTTGCCATGCGCGCCAATCTTAGGCTCGCCATCGCCAAGAATGCGTGCGCCGGCGGCTCTAAGGCGATCGCGCGCCGCGATTATGTCATCCACCTCGTAGCACACATGATGCATGCCACCGGCCGGATTCTTCTCGAGAAAGGCTGCTATGGGCGAATTGGCGCCGTGCGGCTCCAGAAGTTCCACCTTTGTGTTGCCGAGATCAACAAACACCACGGTGACGCCATGTTCCGGCAAGGCCTGCGGCGCCGTAACCGCCGCACCCAGCGTGTCGCGATAGGTGGCCGCAGCCGAGGCAAGTTCGGGAACCGCAATGGCGACATGGTTCAGGCGACCGAGCATGAATAATCCCGCTTAGATGGCAACTTGATATCTACAACCCAAGGCGTCGCAAGGAGCCCCGGCGCATTGTCGCGCCTCGTCACTCGGCGTTCAACCTATTGCGTGACGAACACGGTCACCAAGGGTTTCTTGCCCCACACCTCATTGGCGGCGGCGCGCACGGCGCGGCGCACGGATTCCTGCACCAGATCCAGATCCTTCCTGCGCTGGCGAGGAATGGAGTCCACCGCCCCGACTGCCGCTTCGAGCATGAGCTCTTCGAGCCTTTCACCGGTAGCGTCGGTTTCCGCCACGCCTATGGCAACGAGATCAGGGTCGCCCGCGAGCTCGTACCTGTCGTCCAGCACCACATTCACGGCCACGTGGCCTGCGAAGGAAAGTCTGCGCCGGTCGCGCACACCCATCGCCTCCTCGGTCCCGACCAGCCTGCCATCCTTGTAGACGCGGCCAAAAGGCACCTGATCAATGATGGTTGCGGGCCCCGGCGCCAGCCGCAGCATATCTCCATTGCGCACCTGTGCCACCTGGCCGATGCCGGACATCGCCATCAACGAACCCTGGGCCACGAGATGCGCGGCCTCCCCATGAACAGGCACTCCGATCTTCGGCCGCACCCACTGGTACATCTGCTTCAGTTCGTTGCGGCGCGGATGGCCCGAGACATGGACCAGCGCATCGCCGTCTTCGATCACCTTCATGCCGAGATCGATCAGCCTATTCTTGATCTCCAGAATGGCCTTCTCGTTCCCGGGAATGGTGCGCGAAGAAAAGATGACGGTATCGCCGGGACTCAACGCAACCGACTTCATCTCTTCGCGCGCCAGTTTGGCAAGAGCCGCCAAGGGCTCGCCCTGGCTGCCGGTGCAGATTACGACCAGGTTCTCGCGCGGGATGAAACCGTAATCCTCTTCAGTCACGAATTCCGGGAGGCCGTCCATGTAGCCGAGCTCGGTGGCGACATCGACGACCCGCTTGAGGGAGCGGCCGAGCAACAGGCATTGCCGCCCGGCATCACGCGCAGCTTCGGCGATGGAGCGGATACGCCCGACATTGGAAGAGAAAGTGGTGACCGCCACCCTACCCTTCGCGCCGGCGATGATTTCCTTGAGGCTGGCGCCGACCGCCTGCTCGGTGGGCGAATCTCCTTCCCGTAACGCATTGGTCGAATCGCAAACCAGAGCCAGGACACCCTTGTCGCCATAGAAGCGGAACCGGGCCTCGTCGGTCATGGGCCCGATGGCGGGCGCCGCGTCGATCTTCCAGTCCCCCGTGTGGACCACCGTGCCCAAGGGCGTTGTGATCGCCAGTGAACAGGGTTCGGGAATGGAATGCGCCACCGGGATCGCCTCAATCTCGAACGGCCCCACGGTGAACCGTTCGCCCGCGCGATAGATGGTAACGGGAATTTTCGGAGCGCCCGGTTCACCTTGCCGCTTCGCCTCCAGCAATCCTGCCGCGAACGGACTCATCCATACGGGGACATTTAACCTGGGCCAGATGTCGTGCAGCGCCCCATAGTGATCCTCGTGCGCGTGTGTGATGACGATACCGCGCAGCCGGTCCACCCGCTCCTCTATGAATCGCGTGTCGGGCAGGATGAGATCAACACCGGGATGTGCCGAATCTGGAAAGGTCACGCCGACATCGACCACCAGCCACTCGCGGTTGCCAGGAGGCCCGAAGCCATAAAGAGCGAAGTTCATGCCAATCTCGCCGACACCGCCGAGAGGCACGAAAACGAGATCAGCTTGGCTGTGACCCGCCATGAGCGTCCCTTTCTCAGATTGCAGCAGCAGAGGCCACCGCGCCGAAATGCACGTCCCCCGCAGCAACGGTGAAGACCGAACCGTTCATGTCGCGGACCACGAAACGGCAGTCCTCGTCAATCGTTTCGAAGGTGCCGCGCACGACCCTACCGTCAATATTGACAGCAACCTCGCCTCCCAGCCCCGCTGCGCGCGCAAGCCACCGCCTGCGGATCTGGCCGAGCCCCCTTCCTTCGTCCCATAGTCGTGCATTCGCGCCCCAGGCGTCGGAAAGG
>QGUU01000049.1 GCA_003242525.1 Pseudomonadota bacterium
CTCGCAGCGCCGAGTGCCCTGACGGCATTTTCGGCAGCTTCGCGGGCAGCCTCCAGTATCGTGTCGCGACTCTCGGCCACGGCCTGCTCGATGCGGGTGATTCGTGGGCCGATGTCCTCGAAAGCCGGCAATGGCGCATCGGGTTTGCTCAGATGCGCCGAGAGGCTGGCAACCTGTGCCTCCAGTGAGCGGATAAGGTTCGGGTCGATACCCGCCATTTGTGCCGCTGATGCATCCAGACGGCTGGAAATGTCCTCAAGCCTGCTTTCAAGCCCGCGCATGGCCACCTGGTCGGCGCCAGGAGAATGGCGGGTCTCGAGCCGTTCGGCGAGCGCGGTGAAGCGGGCGTCAATGGCTTCCATGATGCCGGCGCTGTCGAACGCCTCCCCGGATTGCCGGTCCAGGCGGTCGGCCATCTCGTCAAGCCGCCTCTCAAGGTCATGAAACAGCGCATTGCCGTGTTCGATGGCTTCGCCTTGTCGCCGCTCGATCATGTTTGCGAGCAGGTCGAAGCGCTGCTCGATGCCGTTGATGAGCTCGCCGGCATCGGGCATGGCCGGCGCCCGCTCTATTCGTTCGGTGATGGTTGAGATCTGCTCGGCCAGCCGGTCGATGGCCTGTTCCGGTAGCTGCGCGCGTGCAGCCAGATCGTCCACGCGGCTGGAAAGCTGGTTGAGGCGGTCAAGCAACTCACTTCCTGACCGGCTCTCCGCCACTTCCTCTATTTGCTCGGCAAGCGAGGCGATGCGCTGCTCGATCCGTTCCATTGTAGCCGGATCGAGCATGTTGGACTTTGCGGCGACGGTCGAGGCCACGATGGCGCGCGAGATTTCGTCCAGACGTTCATCGATCAGCCCGAGGATGTCGCTGCCGCTTCCTTTCTGGGCAGCAAAGCGATCGATCGCCGCAGCGAGCGTGCGGACCTTCTCCTCCAGGGAGCGCAGTGAGAGCGATTCGGGCAAATTCTCGATGGCCTGGCCGATTTGCTCCAGACGGTCGAAGAGCATCGAAAGGGCCGGCCCCTCAGCCCGGCGCTGCGAATCCGCGTCGATGCGGTTCTCGAAGGCGTCCCAGCGGCGATAGAAATCGTCCCAGCGGCTATCCGCCTTCTGCACGCTTTCCTCGCGGGCGAGCGTATCGAGCGCGGCTTTCATCTGTTCAAGATCCAGACGCAGGAGGGCAATTCCCCTGTCGTCGCTGCGCTCGGCGAGGGCCTGTATGGCGCCGGAAAGGCGCTCGAATTCGCGTTCCAGTTCAGCCGCGCTCCGGGTCGCCGGGCCGGAACGGAAAGCCCGTTCGATATCCTCGCGCAGGGCCTCGAATTCGCGCTGGAGTCCCACCGACATCTGCTGGCGCAGTTCGTTGCGCAGGCTGCGCAACTCCTCGGCGATCTTGCCGACGACAGCGAGGCTTTCCTCCTGTCCGCGCACCCGCTCAATGTCGCGGGCGATCGTCTGGTAACCATATGGGGGGCCGTCGGTCCGCATGCCTTCCTGGCCGCCTGGCCTTCCCTGGGATTGCCAGCGGCCGGCATCGCCGACGTGCTGCCCATAGGGGTTAGCCCGCGCATATCTGGGTTCAGCAGAAGAAAGGCGATCGCTCCCGCTCCAGCCGCTTGCCTCCGCGCGCGGGCGCTCCAGTCGCTGTTCCAGCGACTCGAGGGAGCGGTTGAGTTGCTCCAGGGAGGTGTGCGGCCTGCGCTGCCTGCCGGCATTCAGTGTGTCGAGATAGGACCGCTTGCTGTTCATCGAAACGCCCGTTTCCGAAATGGCTGGCGAATGCCAGTCTTCCTCAGATCCCTGTCGGGGACGAAGGCGGCCAGGAAAGGCACCGGCAGAAGCGAGCCCCCCGGGGCCTGGCCCGCGCTTCGACAAACCGTGAACATTCGATACAGGTTAGACACGGGAAACCGACAGGCGCACCATTCGCCCAACGTGGTAAACAAGCGGTTAATCTTCATTAGGAAGACTGGAGCTGCCGGGCTGCGGTAAGCGCATAGCCGATGTGCGAGAAACTGCATTGTGTTCCGCTGCGGCCACGGGTATACCCTTACGTAAACGTAAGTGAGGCCTGCATGCCCATCTTGCGAGCCATTGGTGAAACGCGCTGGAAGCCAACACCCCGAACGCTTCCAACGGCGGCCATTGCGCCCCGCGCCTGCCGCCGCTTCCGGGAAAAGTCTAGACGATGAACATGATGACGGCCGGCAAGCCTGCTGCCCACGGACCTGACATGGCGGGCGAGGCACCTGAAGATCTCACCCGTATCGGGGAGATGGCGAAGATGTTTGGCGTGACGCTGCGCACGCTGCGGTTCTACGAGGAAAAGGGGCTTCTGAAGCCCATTCGCGACGGCGCCACCCGCCTCTACACGCGCCGCGACAAGGCGCGGCTGAAGCTCATCCTGCTTGGCCGCAAGATCGGCTTTTCGCTGCGCGAGGTGAAGCAGATGCTGGATCTTTACGATCCAACCGGCTCGAATGTCCGCCAACTTCGGGTCACGCTCGAGAAATCCGAAAAGCAGCTTGCCCGGCTCAACAAGCAGCGAATGCTGATCGAAGAGGCGATTGCGGATCTCCAGCAGCTCATGACCGTGGTGCGCGAGAAACTCGCCGAACAGCAGGGCAAGTCTTCGGCTACCTGATCGGCGGTATTACCGACCTCTCTCCTCTGGCGGGGCGCGTCGCCTGGGCGAGGCGCCCTTTCCGTTGCGTCCACGCATCTTCTCCGTTGCGCGAAAAATGCCGGCCTGTTCAGGTTGACGTTTACGCAAACGTCAATATTTGCTAAAGGCAAAGCGGACCTTGCGCCGGAATTTTTCCCGGCCGCATGGCTGCTGTTACGGAGAATGACGATGCCGATTTACCAAGCCCCCGTGCGCGATACGCTCTTCGTGCTGAATGAAGTGCTCGGGATCCAACGTCATTCCAATCTCCCGGGCTTCGCCGAGGCAACGCCAGATGTCGTCGAGGCCATCCTCTCGGAAGGCGCGCGCCTGGCGCAGGAAGTGATCCTGCCGACAAACCGCAAGGGGGACCTTGAAGGCTGCATCCGACATGACGACGCTTCCGTGACCACGCCCTCGGGCTTCAAGGAGGCCTATCGGCAATATTGCGAAGGCGGCTGGATCGGGCTGTCCGTGCCGGCCGAACATGGCGGTCAGGGCCTGCCCTATGTCCTGCACAACGCCGTCGGCGAATATATGGCCGGCGCAAACATGGCGCTCATGATGTATCCCGGCCTGACCCAGGGAGCCATCGCCGCCATCATCGCGCACGGCAGCGATGAACAGAAGGCGACATGGCTGCCGAAGATGGTCGAGGGAACATGGACCGGCACCATGAACCTGACGGAGCCCCACTGCGGCACCGATCTCGGCCTCCTGCGAACCAGGGCTGTTCCCGCACCGGATGGAAGCTACCGGATTTCGGGCCAGAAGATCTTCATCTCCGCCGGCGAGCACGACCTGGCGGAAAACATCGTGCATCTGGTCCTGGCCCGCATTGAGGGGGCACCGGCGGGCACCAAGGGCATCTCGCTCTTCATCGTGCCGAAGTTCAAGCTCGACGCGGACGGCAGGCCGGGCGAACGCAACGGCGTATCCTGCGGCTCCCTCGAGGAGAAGATGGGCATCCATGGCAACGCCACCTGCGTCATGAATTATGACGAGGCGGAAGGCTATCTGCTTGGCCCGGAGAATGGCGGACTGAAGGCGATGTTCGTGATGATGAACGAAGCGCGCCTCGGGGTCGGGCTGCAGGGGCTGTCCCAGTCGGAGGTCGCCTATCAGAATGCCGCCGCCTACGCCCGGGAACGGCTTCAGGGCCGCTCGCTCAGCGGGCCGAAGGCGCCCGACAAGCCGGCCGATCCGATCATCGTGCATCCCGACGTGCGCCGCAATCTGATGACCATCCGGGCCTGGAATGAGGCGGGCCGCGCCTTCATGCTGTGGACGGCGCTGAAGTCGGACATTGCGCGCCGCTCGGCCGACGACAAGGAACGCCAGGCGGCAGAGGACATGCTCGGCCTGATGACGCCCGTGATGAAGGGTGTGTTGACCGACAAGGGCTTCGAGCACGCCGTGATGGCCCAGCAGGTTTTTGGCGGCCATGGCTATATCGAGGAACATGGCATGAGCCAGTTCGTGCGAGATGCCCGTATCGCCATGATCTATGAGGGCGCCAACGGTATCCAGGCGCTCGACCTTGTCGGACGCAAGCTGGCCATGAATGGGGGCCGGGCCATACAGGCCTTCTTCAAGGAGGTGGGAGACTTCTGCGAGGAGCACCGTGCGGATGAGGGGATGGCGCCTTTCACCAAGGTGCTCAAGAAGGGGCTCAATGATCTGCAGGCCGCTACCCTCTGGCTCATGCAGAACGCGATGCAGAAGCCGGAAAATGCCGGCGCCGCCTCTGCCGACTACATGCACCTCACTGGGCTGGTCGCGATGGGTTACATGTGGGGCCAGATGGCAAAAGCTGCACAACAAGCACTGGCGCAGGGTGCCGGCGACGATGCTTCCTTCTACGAGAACAAGCTCATCACGGCGCGTTATTTCATGGAGCGCGTGATGCCCGAAAGTGCTGCTCATCTGGCTCGCATCTCCTCGGGCGCCGACACGATGATGGCGCTGCCTGCGGAGGCGTTCTAAGGTGAGCAGCGCCGGTAAATTCCTGGAGCGCGCGCCATGACCTCTCCCGCCGAAGTGCTTGGCCTGCCGGAACCCGCCTGGGCGACGGAGGAGGTCACCATGCTGTACGACATGGCGAGCCGCTTCATGGCGGACGAGATCGTGCCGCACTACGACACCTACGAAAAGAACGAGATTGTCGATCGCGCGGCCTGGGAAAAGGCCGGTGCCGCGGGCCTGTTATGTGCCTCTATGCCCGAGGAATATGGCGGTGCCGGAGGAACCTATGCGCATGAGAGCGCCATCATCGACGCCATCGGCCATGCGGGCGTGGACGGCTTCGGCATCGTGCTGCACAACGCCATTGTCGCGCCCTATATCCTTCACTACGGCTCCGAAGAGCAGAAGAGGAAATGGCTGCCGAAGCTGGCGACCGGCGAACTGATCGGCGCAATTGCCATGACCGAGCCGGGCGCGGGCTCCGACCTGCAAGGCATCAGGACGCGCGCCGACAGGGACGGCAACCGGTATCGCATCAACGGTTCCAAGACCTTCATCACCAACGGCCAGAACGCCAATCTCATCATCGTCGTGACCAAGACCGATCCGGCCCTGGGTGCCAAGGGCACATCGCTGATCGTTGTGGAAACGGACGAGGTGGAAGGGTTTGAGCGCGGCCGCAACCTGGACAAGATCGGCCTCAAGGCCAACGACACGTCGGAGCTTTTCTTCAACGACGTCAAGGTGCCGACAGCCAATCTGCTGGGGGTGGAGGAAGGACAGGGCTTCATCCAGCTCATGCAACAATTGCCGCAGGAGCGCCTGCTGATCGGTGGCCAGGCGGTCGCCATGGCAGAGCGAGCGCTGGCCGTGACCATCGACCATGTCAAGGAACGGCAGGCGTTCGGCCAAAAGATCATCGACTTCCAGAACACCCAGTTCAAGCTCGCGGAACTCAAGACCGAAATCACCATCGGCCGGGTATTCTACAATGATTGTGTGGCCCGCCACCTTGCCGGTGGCCTCGATCCGGCTACGGCCTCCATGGCGAAATACTGGCTGTCCGATCTGCAGTGCAGGGTGGTCGATGAATGCCTGCAGCTCTTCGGCGGCTATGGTTATATGAATGAATATCCGATCGCCCGCATGTATCGCGACGCGCGTGTGCAGCGCATCTATGGCGGCACGAATGAAATCATGAAGTTGCTGATCGCGCGCACGCTTTGAGGCGCGATCGCCACCAAGGAGAATGAAGATGGCCGAAGCCTTTGTTTACGACGCCGTGCGCACACCGCGCGGCAGGGGCAAGAAGGACGGGGCTCTGCACGAGGTTCCGGCGGTTCGCCTTGCTGCCAAAACGCTCGAGGCGGTGCGCGACCGCAACGGCCTCGACACGTCCACCGTCGATGACATCATTTTCGGCTGCGTCGATCCGGTAGGCGAGGCGGGTTCCGTCATCCCGCGCGCGGCTGCCTTCGAGGCCGGCTACGACAACAGGGCGCCCGGCATGCAGATCTCGCGCTTCTGCGCTTCAGGCCTCGACGCGGTCAACCTGGCTGCGGCCAAGATCGCACAGGGAGCAGACGACATCGTCATAGCCGGCGGCGTGGAATCCATGAGCCGCGTCGGCATGGGCGCCTCGGGCGGTGCCTGGTTCATGGACCCGTCGGTTGGCCTGCCTGCCTGGTTCATGCCGCAGGGTGTTTCCGCCGACCTGATCGCCACCAAATACGGCTTCTCGCGAGATGACGTCGATGCCTACGCGGTGGAAAGCCAGAAGCGCGCCGCCATTGCCTGGGAAAAAGGCTACTTCAGCAAATCGGTGATCCCGATCAAGGACCAGAACGGGCTGGTCATTCTCGACCGTGACGAGCACATGCGGCCCTCCACCGACATGCAGTCGCTGGCCGCGCTGAACCCGTCCTTCGTGATGCCGGGCGAAATGGGTGGCTTTGATGCGGTTGCCATCCAGCGCTATCCGGAGCTGGAGGAAATCAACCATGTCCATCATGCCGGCAATTCCTCCGGCATTGTCGACGGTGCCGCCGCCGTGCTGCTGGGATCGAAGAAGGGCGGCAAGGCAATGGGGCTGAAGCCCCGCGCGCGCATCCGCGCCTTCGCCAATATCGGCTCGGAGCCTGCAATCATGCTGACAGGGCCGGTCGACGTGACGGAAAAGCTGCTCAAGCGGGCGAAGATGAAGCTCTCCGACATAGACCTGTTCGAACTGAACGAGGCTTTCGCCGCCGTCGTTTTGCGCTACATCCAGGCTTTCGACATTCCGCATGACCGTATCAACGTGAATGGCGGCGCCATTGCCATGGGCCATCCGCTCGGGGCCACCGGCGCCATGATCTTCGGCACTGTGCTGGACGAGTTGGAAAGGCGCGACCTCAACACCGCGCTGGTGACGCTCTGCATTGGCGCCGGCATGGGCACGGCCACGATCATCGAGCGGGTGTGAGGCATGGGTTCCCTGCCAAAGGATGCCGCCCTGATTCTCGTGGACGTCCAGACCGCGTTTCTGGAATGGGAAAAGGACGGGGCGAAGCGCAACAACCCTCAGGCCGTCGACAACGTCGCCCGGCTGCTCGACGCATTCCGCCGGGCCGGCATGGCGATCTTCCATATCCGCCACGCCTCCACCGAACCGGATTCCGCCTTGCGGCCGGACCGCAGCGGTTACCAGCCGATGGAGCAGGCGCGCGAGCGCGATGGCGAGCCCGTGATCGTGAAGAACGTCAATTCGTCCTTCATCGGCACCGATCTTGAGCCGCGCCTGCGGGCTGCCGGGCACCACACGCTGGTGATCGCCGGCATAACCACCAATCACTGCGTCGAGACGACGACCCGCATGGCCGGCAATCTCGGCTTCGATGCCCGCCTTGTCAGCGACGCCTGCTACACCTTCGACCGTGTCGGGCCGGACGGCAAGGTGCGCAGCGCCGAAGCCATTCACGACATGACGCTGACCAATCTCAATGGCGAGTTCGCCTCGATCGTAACAACCGACGCCATCGTGGCGGCTCTGGCCGAACCTGCCGCGTCGTAAGGAGGATTCGATGACCTACAAGAATTTCACCGTCGAAACCGACGCCGACGGCATCGCGCTCGTCACCTGGGACATGCCCGACCGTTCGATGAACGTCTTTACCGAAGAGGTGATGGACGAACTGGAGGCAATCATTGACCAGATCGTAGCGGACGACGCCGTCAAGGGCGCTGTCGTAACCTCGGGCAAGGAGACTTTCTCGGGCGGTGCCGATCTTGCCATGCTGAAGAGCCAGCTGCAGCGTTTTCACGCAGAGAAGGCGCGCGACCCGCAGGCTGCCACGAAGATGCTTTTCGAGGGTGCCGGCCGCATGACCTGGCTGTGGCGCAAACTGGAGACATGCGGCAAGCCATGGGTGGCGGCCATCAACGGCACCTGCATGGGCGGGGCTTTCGAATTGTCACTGGCCTGCCACGGCCGTGTGGCGGCAGATAGCGACAAGGTGAAGATGGCTCTGCCGGAAGTGAAGGTGGGCATTTTCCCCGGGGCAGGCGGCACCCAGCGCGTACCGCGGCTCACCGACCAGCAGCAGGCGTTGCAGATGCTGACCTCGGGCCAGAACCTGTCGCCGCAAAAGGCCAAGGCCATGGGCCTGATCCATGAGATTGCGGAACCGAAAAAGCTGATCGAAACCGCAAAGGCCATGATCCGCAACGGTCTGTCTCCGGTTGCTCCTTGGGACCTGAAGGGCTTCAAGCTCCCCGGCGGGCCGGTCTATTCCGTCGCGGGCGCCAATCTGTGGCCCCCGGCCATCGCAATCCTGCGCCGCGAGACCTACGGCAACTATCCGGCGGCGGCAGCCATACTGAAATGTGTCTATGAAGGCCTGCTGGTGCCGTTCGATACGGCGCTGAGGATCGAACAGCGGTATTTTACCGAGATCATGCAAAGCCGCGAGGCGGCTGCTATGATCCGCTCCCTCTTCGTTTCGCTGCAGGAGTTGAACAAGGGCGCGCGCCGCCCTGAAGGCGTGCCGCAGACGAAGTTCAGGAAGATCGGCGTGCTGGGCGCGGGCTTCATGGGCGCCGGCATCGCCTATGTGACCGCCAAGGCCGGTATCCCGGTCGTCCTGCTCGATCGCGACATGGAGTCTGCCGAGAAGGGCAAGGCGCATTCGGCTGAGCTTATGGATGGTCTCATCAAGAAGGGGCGCGCCAAGCCGGAGGAGAAGGAGAAGCTGCTGTCGCTCATTTCGCCGACGGCAGACTATGCCGCACTCGACGGCTGCGACCTCGTCATCGAGGCGGTGTTCGAAGATTCGGAAGTCAAGAAGGCTGCGACCGAACAAGCCGAAGCGGTACTGAAGTCTTCAGCCGTGTTTGCCTCCAACACCTCGACCATACCGATCACGGCGCTTGCGAAGAATTCCTCGCGGCCAAAGAATTTCATCGGCATCCACTTCTTTTCGCCCGTCGACAAGATGATGCTGGTCGAAATCATCATGGGAAAGAGAACCGGGGACAAGGCGCTGGCGCGCGCGATCGACTATGTGCGGGCCATCAAGAAGACGCCGATCGTCGTCAACGACACGCGTGGCTTCTACGTCAACCGTTGCGTGCTCCGCTACATGTCGGAGGCCTACAGGATGCTGATTGAGGGCGTTCCCGCGCCAATGATCGAGAATGCCGCCAGGGCGGCAGGCATGCCGGTAGGCCCGCTTGCGCTGACCGACGAGACTGCGATCGACCTGGCACAGAAGATCATGAAGCAGACCATCCGCGACCTTGGCGAGAAGGCGGTCGATCCGGCGCAGATGGAACTGATCGACACCATGGTGAACAAGTTCGACCGGAGGGGCCGGAAGAACGGCAAGGGGTTCTACGATTACCCGGCCAAGCCCGCGAAGAAAAAGCTCTGGCCAGGGCTGAAGGAGCTTTATCCGCAGAAGAAACCGGAAGAGGTGGATTTCGAGGAACTGAAGCAGCGCCTGCTATTCGTGATCGCGCTGGAAGCCGCGCGCGTGATGGAGGAAGGCATTGTCACCGATCCTCGGGAGGCCGATGTCGGCTCGATCCTGGCTTTCGGCTTTGCGCCCTACAGCGGCGGGACGCTGTCCTATATCGACGGCATCGGTGCGGCGGAATTCGTCGCCACCGCCAAGCGCCTGCAGAAGAAATATGGAGCGCAGTTCAAGGCCCCCAAGCTGCTCATCGACATGGCTCAGAAAGGACAGACCTTTTATGAGCGCTTTGATCCATATGTGAACCCGCAGGATCGAAAGGCCGCCTGAGTCACTGCAAGGAGCCCGACGTCCGCCGCTGTCACGCGCAGCGGCGGTCGTCGGCTTCTGGACAAGGCGGCTTTCTCCCCTTAAAACCGGAAAGGCATATTTTCCTTTCGGGAAAGCGGGATGCTCTCGCACGAACGTGTTTGGGCGGCTATCGACGCCCTCGCCGCACACCATTCCCTGTCGGCCTCCGCACTCGCCAGGCGCGCCGGGCTGGATTCGACCGCCTTCAACAAGTCCAAACGGCAATCGGCGGATGGTCGTCCGCGCTGGCCGTCCACCGAGTCCATCGCCAAGATCATGGAGGCGACCGGCACCACGCTTGAGGAGTTCATGGCGCTGGTCGAAGGCCGCGCCGGAAACGGCGCAGTGCATGCCGCTTCATCCCGCCTGCCGCACCGGCCATCCACCGTGCCTCTGCTGGGCTTTGCCCAGGCAGGCGGGATGAAGCGGCATGCAC
>QGUU01000050.1 GCA_003242525.1 Pseudomonadota bacterium
ATCATAGCCCAGGCGACGGGTCTTGAGCACGCCGGAGCCTCCGAACGCCAAGAGTCCCTCGGCAAGCTGCCTATCGTCATCGACAGGCTGGAAGCGCGCTGTCGAAATGCCGATGCCGTTCAGGAACGTTTTCTCGACGAGACGATCCTGTGCAACCTCCAGCGCCCGCTCGGGCGGGAAGACAGGGAGCTTTCCGCCAAGGGTTCTCGCTGCCGCGACCGGCACATTCTCGAATTCGTAGGTGACGACGTCGCAAATAGCAGCAAGCTCGGCCAGAGCCGCCTCGTCGTCATAGGCGGCCGCGATGTGCCTGTTGGCCACCTGGGCTGCGGGGCAGTCTGCCTGTGGCTCCAGCACCGCCGTCCTGTAGCCGAGACGTGCCGCGGCCATGGCAAGCATCCGGCCAAGCTGTCCGCCGCCAATGATGCCGATGACCGATCCGGCAGGAAGCGGCCCGCTCACGGCTGCTCCGTGGGCTCGACGGCCACGGCCGCCGTCTGGTCCCGCCTCCAGGCATCAAGCCGCGCGGCGAGTTCGGTATCGGACAGAGCCAGCACGGCGGCGGCAAGCAGGGCGGCATTGATGGCGCCCGCCTTGCCGATCGCCAGCGTTCCGACGGGTACGCCAGCCGGCATCTGCACTATGGAAAGGAGCGAATCCTGCCCCGACAGCGCCTTGGACTCGACCGGCACCCCGAAGACCGGCAAAGGCGTCAACGCTGCTGTCATGCCCGGAAGATGTGCCGCGCCGCCTGCCCCGGCGATGATGACCCGATAGCCGGCATCCTTCGCCCCCCGGGCAAATTCGTACAGCCGTTCGGGCGTGCGGTGGGCGGAAACGATCAGGCTCTTGTGGGAGACCTGCAGCGCTTTCAGCGTCTCGGCTGCATGCTGCATGGTCATCCAGTCGGACTGGCTGCCCATGATGATGGCGACGTCGGCGCGTTGGTCGCTCAAGGCGCTGTCTCCCGCTGAGGAAAGGCCGCCCTTAGCGGAAATGGGCGGCTGCCGCAAGAAGCGTTCCAGGGGCGGAGAAGCCCTGCGCCCCATCCGGGCCGGGGTCTGGACCCATGCAGACCTCTGCCGGTCGTGCGGCGCTGCCACGGACCGCTCGCGTCAGGCAATGATATCGGGAATGATCCGGTCTTCCAGCGCGCTCAGCCGGTCCTTGAGCAGCAGCTTCTTTTTCTTCATGCGCTGGATTTGCAGCGGATCACAGCCGGTGACGATCATCGCGTTGATGGCAGCGTCGAAATCGGCATGTTCCTGCTTGAGCCGCGCGAATTCGAGACGAATCTCGGCCTGTTCCTGTTCCGACATGTCCACTCTGCAGATCTCCGGCGGCGGGCGCCGGGCTGGCCGGCGCGAAGTGCTTCCGCCGGCGGGACCCATATCACATTTCACAATTACGGGAAATCATGCCACGCAGCATTCGACATACGGAACGGTTGATGGCACACTTACATTCAACCGTCATGAAGGCGGGTCTGTGGTGGGTTCGCCTTCGACGGTTGGTCGCGGAACCATGAAAGGGAGAACCAATCATGTCTCTTGCATCCCATCTTGAGGAGCTGCAGAGGAAGCACACCGACATTGAACGCGAGATCAATGAAGCGATGCTGCATCCTTCCGTGGACGATCTCGAAATCGCCACGCTCAAGCGGCGCAAGTTGGCAATCAAGGACCAGATTGAGAAGCTGAAAGCTCAACCCACTTCCCACTGACGCACTTTCCGGCTGCGCCGGGCGCGGTCCCAGGATGCCGGCGGCATAGTGCCGCTGGCAGGTGGGGACTTGTGAGACCCGGATACCGCGCAGGGCCCAAGGTGCCTTTGTTTCTGTGACGCCAATTGGCGATCGCATCGTGATATAATGATGCCCTTTCCGGGTGGTTATGACACCCGAAAGAGGCATTCGCAGCCTTATTGAACGACTCAAGCCGCCCCCTTTCAACAGAACCATTGACAAGCGGGGCCATGTCCGCCACGTCATGAACATGCGCGCGTAGCCCTCCAGCAAGCCGGCTTCGGGCCGAATTCGAAAGCAGAACGAGGATCGGGACCACCGGCAATGACCGGTTATTTTTCCTCTCCCTTCGAGCGACGGAAATCCGTCGGCGTCGATGTCGGCGGCGTGGTCGTCGGCGGCACGGCACCCATCGCCGTGCAATCCATGACGAACACCGACACTGCCGACATAGATGCCACCGTGCGCCAGGTCGCTGCCCTTCACCGGGCGGGCTCCGAACTCGTACGCGTGACAGTGGACCGGGACGAGAGCGCGGCCGCAGTGCCCAGGATCCGTGAGCGATTGGAGCGCCTGGGCATCTTTGTGCCGATCGTTGGTGACTTCCACTATATTGGCCACAAGCTCCTGGCAGATCATCCGGCCTGCGCCGAAGCACTGGCCAAGTACCGGATCAACCCCGGCAATGTAGGCTTCAGGGACAAGCGCGATCGCCAGTTTGGCGCCATCGTGGAAATGGCCATCCGGTATGACAAGCCCGTACGCATCGGCGTCAACTGGGGTTCGCTCGACCAGGAACTGCTTACCAGGCTCATGGACGAGAACCAGGCCAAGGGCTCGCCGCTGACGGCGATCGAAGTCACCCGGGAGGCCATCGTTCAGTCCGCCATCCTGTCGGCAAGAATGGCGGAAGAGATCGGCCTGCCGCGCTCCAAGATCATCCTCTCGGCGAAGGTCAGCGGCGTTCAGGATCTGATCGCGGTTTATACCGAACTGGCGCAGCGTTCGGACCATGCGCTCCATCTCGGCCTCACCGAGGCAGGCATGGGCACCAAGGGCATCGTCGCCTCCTCGGCGGCAATGGGCATACTTCTCCAGCAGGGCATCGGTGACACAATCCGCATCTCGCTGACGCCCGAGCCAGGCGGCGACCGCACGCGCGAGGTGCAGGTGGCGCAGGAGCTCCTGCAAACCATGGGCTTCCGCCAGTTCGTCCCAATCGTTGCAGCCTGCCCCGGCTGTGGCCGCACCACATCGACCGTATTCCAGGAACTCGCCCAGGCGATCCAGGAGGACATCCGGGCCAACATGCCTGTCTGGCGCGAGAGATATCCAGGCGTCGAGCAGCTCAAGGTGGCGGTGATGGGCTGCATCGTCAACGGGCCGGGCGAATCCAAGCATGCCGACATCGGCATATCCCTGCCCGGTACCGGCGAGATGCCGGTCGCACCGGTGTTCATCGATGGCGAGAAGGCCGCAACCTTGCGTGGCCCGCGCATCGCCGAGGAATTCCAGAAAATGGTCGCCGACTATATCGAGCGGCGCTTCGGCAGCGGTGTCCAGGCCAAGGCGGCCGAGTAGAAGATGGTGCGGGCGTTCGCCGCCTGCCTGCTTTGTCTTGCATGGTTGGCTTTCGTTCGCGCAGCACTGGCCGATCCGCCACACGCGCTTTCTGCCCGCGAAAGGTTGCTGGGACTGGTTTGCGACCTGATCGCCACCGAAGCCGAGCGGCACGGCCTGCCGAAGGATTTTCTTGCTCGCCTGATCTGGAAGGAAAGCCGCTTCGACCCCGGTGCGGTCAGCCCCGCCGGCGCCGAGGGCATCGCCCAGTTCATGCCCGGCACGGCGAAGATGCGCGGCCTCGCCAATCCTTTCGACATAAGACAGGCAATAGCGGCCTCCGCCGCCTATCTGGCCGAAATGCGCACCGGCTATGGCAATCTCGGCCTTGCATCAGCGGCCTACAACGCGGGCGAGGCACGTGTTTCCAACTGGCTGGGCAGCGGCGGCTTCCTGCCGCTGGAGACGGAAAACTATGTGCTGGACATAATGGGCGAGCCGACCGACAGCTTCACCGACCCCGGGTACCAGGGCACGATCCATCCCCTGGACGGTAAGTTGCCGTTCGACATTGCCTGCCGCCGCTTGCCCGCACTCGAACCGGACATGGTTGCGATGGCGACGATCCCGAGCAAGCCCTGGGGCGTCCAGGTGGCCGGCAACTTTCGCCGCGCCGCCGCGCTCCGCCAGTGGCAGCGGCTGCAGGCGCGCTTCCGCCGGGTGCTGGTGGGCCACGAGCCTGTAGTCAGCCGAGTGCGCACGCCCATGGGCCGCCGCGGCGTCTATGCGGTGAGGATCGGCGCCGACAGCCGCAAGGCCGCAGATGAAATCTGCGGCCAATTGCGCGGCGCCGGCGCTTCCTGCCTGGTGGTGCGCAATCGCTAGATGCCCGTGATGACCGCCAAACGGCTATCTTGAGTCTATGCTCTCTTGGCCATTGTCTCCGACAGCCAGGTGCCGATCTTGGCGCCGAGCCGGTCGGGCGAGATCGGCTTGGACAGGTAGTCATCCATGCCAGCCTCCAGGCATTTCTCGCGATCGCCCTTCAGTGCATGCGCCGTCACCCCGATGATCGGAACATGCCCGCCCGTGGCAGCTTCCGAGTCACGGATGGCGCGCGTCGCCTCATAGCCGTTCATTTCAGGCATCGACACGTCCATCAATATGAGACGGGGCGAAAGCGTCCGGAACATTTCGACGGCGGTCCGGCCATTGCCCGCTATGCGATAGGTCAGCCCAAGCCCCGAAAGCATTTGTCCGAAAACGAGCTGGTTGACCTCATTGTCCTCGGCAATCAGGATGTCGATGGGCCGGCCGGCATTCATCGCCACATCCTGTCCTCCGGCCTGATCCGAAGCGCCGCGGATGACGGTGAGCGTCGGCGGCGAATGCGTCGGCGGAACCGCCTCGCGCACGAAATGCGCCGCCTTTCCGATTTGCGCGCGTGATTTCTGGATTGCCGAAATCACCGTTCCGAGCAGGATCGCCGAGCGCGTCGGCTTGGTCAGATGGGCCGCAATTCCGTACTCCAGCACCAGCCTTCCGAAATCGACCTGGTCGACCGATGTGAGCAGCACGATCGGAATGGACGACAGCCGGCTGTCGGCGGAAATTGCCTTGGCTACATCGGCTCCGTTCATACCGGGCATCTGATAGTCGAGGATGATGCAGTCCACAGAGGCGCCGAGCTGCATGGCGCGGTCGAGGAAGGCCAGCCCGACGGCACCGCTCTCGGCAGCCGCGCAGTCGAAACTCCAGCTTCGCAGCTGCTCGAGCAGTATCTCGCGGTTGACCGGATTGTCGTCGATGACCAGTACGCGCGCCCCGGTCACGTCGCCGGGCACGCCTTCATCCGCGGCGCCGGCTTCATGCACGGGCAGCGGTACGGTGAACCAGAAGACGGAACCACGGCCGACCTCGCTTTCGACGCCGATCTTGCCACCCATCAGGTCTACAAGGCGGGCGGCGATGGCCAGGCCGAGGCCGGTCCCTTCATGACGGCGGGTGGAGGAAGCGTCGACCTGGGCGAACTTCTCGAACACGCTTTGCAGCTTGTCTGCCGGGATCCCGATGCCGGTATCCTCGACGCGAACCTTGAGCTGTACGACTTCGCCGGACGTTTCTCCGCCGACATCGATCAGCACATGGCCCTTCTCGGTAAATTTCACCGCATTACCGAGCAGGTTCGTAATGATCTGGCGGAAGCGACCCGCATCTCCCACGACAAAGGACGGCAGTTGGGGGTCCACGCGCACGATCAATTCCAGATTCTTCTCCGCCACGCGCGCCGACACAAGCGTCGCCACGTCTTCCACCGCTTCCACCAGGCGGAATGGCGCGGGGTCGAGCGTAAGCTGGCCGGCATTGATCTTGGAGAAATCAAGAATGTCGTTGATGATGGTGAGCAACGCGTTGCCCGACTTGACGATGACGTCGGTGAACGTCTTCTGGCGCGGCGTCAGGTCCGTTTTCGCCAGCAACTCGGCCATGCCAAGCACGCCGTTCATCGGCGTTCTTATCTCATGGCTCATATTGGCCAGGAATTCGGACTTGGCGCGGTCGGCTGCCTCCGCCTTGTAAAGCGACTCCGCGGTCTCGGCGAAGGCGCGCCGGATCGCCCTTTCCATGGGCCGGAAGATCCAGAAGGCGACGAAGCCCAGCACCAGGGACAGCATGGCGCTGGCCCACATCAGCAGGCGATCGCTTTCGGTATCGGCGCGACGGCGCTCATTGTCCATGGCAGCACGCACGCGTATCAGCGTAGGCTGGGCGAAAAGATTGTTCTGGTTGCGAATTTCGCGGTAGCTCCAGTCGTCCACCGGCTGCGCCACCGCCATCAGTTCGAGATTGCGCACAATATCTCGCGCCGACCAGAACAGGTCACCGTTGACCGAGGAGGACGCCAGGTCCCTGGCGGTATCACTCGACAGCCTTGGCGCAAGAGCGGAAAGCTGGATCGACAGCGTGTTTATATCAGCGCCCAGCCGCTCGGCATGGCCCCGCGCGGCGGCTGCCAGCCTGCTGCGGTTATCGGCCCGCCATGTACGGGTCGCGGTTTCGGCAAAGGCGGTCGCGTTGTGCAGGTCACGAGTGAGAGTAACAAGATTGCCGCTCACCGCATCCACCTGCTGGCGGAAGCTATTGATCTTGTTGAGGGCGAAAATTGCCGCAGCCGCGGCAATGGCAAAGATCAAAATTCCCGAAATATAACGGATCCGGACCGACCGGATGAAAGAAGAATAATCAGGCATCGTAACCCCAAACCCCTACGCGCCATTTTAACGATCGGGATTACGCTCGATTAGCCTTAATATTTCGTATGCCCGAAAAATCTCGACCGGAGAGAGCAGGAATGCCTGCAGGTCCGGTCAATTATCCCGGGTCGCGACGAAACTTGCGGCGGCACGCAGCAAGCCGGCCCGATCGCCGAAAGGTTCAAGCAACGCGTGGGCCTGTTCGATCAGTCCGCCAAGCTGGCGGCGCGTCCATTCCTCGCCGTGCAGGGCAGCCAATGTGGCCTTGCCGGCCGCGGCATCCTTTCCAGGAGACTTGCCGAGCGTCGCCGCATCGGCGGTCAGGTCGAGCAGATCATCGGCGAGTTGGAAGGCAAGCCCGATCGCGCTGCCGAACTCGGCCATCCGCTCGCGTTCCTCCTGTCCCGCGCCGGCGGTGATCGCCCCGGCCTCGCAGGCAAAGCGGATCAGGGCGCCAGTCTTCATTGCCTGGGTGCGGATGATCTCGGACTCGCCCGGCAGCGTGCCTTCGCCGGCGAGGTCGAGCATCTGACCGCCAACCATCCCACCGACGCCCGAGGCACGGGCGAGCTCCAGAATCAGCGCCGTTCGGCGCTCGGCCGGCAGATCCATCTCGTCATCGGCCAATATGGCGAATGCGAGCGTAAGCAGCGCATCGCCGGCCAGGATTGCAGTCGCCTCGTCAAAGGCCCTGTGCACGGTGGGCTGGCCGCGGCGCAGGTCGTCATTGTCCATGGCCGGCAGGTCATCGTGAATAAGCGAGTAACAGTGAACGCATTCCAGTGCTGCCGCCGCGCGCAAGGCCGCGCTCTCGTCCTGCTTGGGCGCCAAAAGGGCGGCCGTTTCGATGAGAAGGAATGGCCGCAGCCGCTTGCCGCCATTCAACACCCCATGGCGCATCGCTGCCATCAGGCGCTCGGGACGATCGATCTCACCGCTCAGGGGTCGGTTGTGGAGCAATTGCCGCAACAGGGTTTCCACCTGTTGCGCGCGCCGACCAAGCGCTTCCCCAAAGCCGCTTTCGCTGTCTTTCGTCATGGTGGCGAGCGGTAGCGAACACTCGGGCGTTGCGCAAGGCGTCGTGCCCCTTTATGCCCTTTAAGACAGGCAGGGGCGGACGGTTTGACCGAACCGATCATTGAACGAGAGGCCGAAGAGGCGCGGATGGTACCGCGAGCGAATAGCGGGAGGACCAGCGCTCGCAAGCGTCGGGGCAGACGAGTCCTGGCGGTCCTGGTGTTTCTGGCGCTCCTTCCGGCAGTCCTGACGCTTCTCTACGTCCCGTCCTTCATCCATCCGGTTTCGACGCTGATGCTGAAGGATCTCGTCACCTCCACACCTTACGACCGCCGCTGGGTTTCCATCGATGACGTGGCGCCTGTGCTGGCCAATTCCGTTCTCATGTCAGAGGATGGACAGTTCTGCTTTCATCATGGCGTCGATCTCGGCGAATTGAAGGGCGTCATCGACGACGTGATGGACGGCGGGCCCAAGCGCGGCGCATCGACCATCACCATGCAGACGGTGAAGAACCTGTTCCTCTGGTCACGGCCGCTTGCCGGATTGCGGAAGGTCATCGAGCTGCCGCTGGCAGTCTATTTCGATGCGATCATGCCGAAGCGCCGTATCATGGAGATTTACCTCAACATCGCAGAATGGGGGCCGGGCATCTACGGTATAGAAGCGGCGTCGCGGCATCACTTCGGCGTACCGGCCAGCAAGCTGTCGCGCCGGCAGGCCGCGCTGCTGGCGGTGACGCTTCCCAACCCGATCGCGCGCAATCCGGCCAAGCCGGGCCGAGGCCTTCGACAACTCGCCAACGTCATCGAGCGACGGGCCGCCAGGGCGGGCGCTTATGTGGGCTGCTTGCGCTGAAAGGGCGCGGGTAGCCAAAAAATTTCCGGGCAGCGCTGGTCAAAAGGCTTGCGCGCGTGTATAGCCACGCCACTTTCTCAGGAAATCCGGCCCGACGGCGGCCCTTGCGAGGGGCATAGCGGGGCGTTGGACCGATAGCGGAGCATATCCATGGCCGTACCGAAACGAAAAACTTCTCCTTCCAGGCGCGGCATGCGCCGCTCGGCAGACGCACTCAAGGCGCCGACCTATGTCGAGGACAAGAATTCCGGCGAGATGCGCCGCCCGCATCACATCGACCTGAAGACGGGCATGTATCGCGGCCGCCAGGTTCTCGAGCCGAAGCAGAACTGAAGCTTCCCGCTGGCGAATTCGAGGGACCGGCCGGCGGCCGGTCCCTTTTCTTTTAGGGAGACGGACCGGACGGCGGGGTGGCCCCTTGACGCCTGCCCTCGCACGCGATCTACAAAATGGCCGGAAACCGGAGAGGTCCGATGCTTGCCAGTATTCCGCTCCTGATCGTCCCCTTCCTGCTTTTCAATCTCGGGCTCGCCGGCCTGTTCGGCCCGGGCGTCGACGGCGACCCCTGGGCCATGACGATCCTGTCTGTCAGGATGATGTCGGGCGGCATCTTCTCGATGTCGCTGGGAAACCTGATGATTCTGACCGGCCTCGTCTTCTTCTTCGTCGAGATCCTGAAATCGACGCGTACATCGAGCGCCTCCATCCTCGACCACCTCCTGTCGACCTTCGTTTTCGTCGCCTTCCTGGTGGAGTTCCTCATGGTGCGAAATGCCGCCAATCCGGTCTTCTTCACATTGATGATTATTTCGCTGATCGACGTGCTGGCCGGGTTTTCGGTTTCGATTCGTGCGGCCGGGCGGGACGTCAACCTGCATTAGGCGTTCTGCTCTCGCCGTCCCAGAACTGATCGAGCCAAAGATTGAGCCGGAAGAAACCTGGCTTGCTGACGGCATAGATACGCCGCGTTCCCTCAACCCTGACGCTGATAAGTCCGGCCTCGAGCAGCACCTTGAGATGCTGGGAAACGGCAGGGCGCGAAACCGGCAGGCCCGAGGCCAGTTCGGTCACGGTCTTCGGCCCGCGGCGCAATTCTTCCAGCAGGTGCCGTCGGGTGGGGTCGGCAATTGCGGCGAAAGCGTCTGCATTCGTCATGTCGCTACCTCGGACAACGACCGGCACCCCAACTTGTTGTCTTCGCTGCAGCTACGCCTCCTCGGCCGGCGTACGCGGGTCGAGCCTTACCGCCTCGGGCGTCAATGTCCGCTCTGCCGGCTGCGTCTTGAAGGCATCGCGATCCTCGATCGGCACCGGGGCACGGGCGCGAATGCGCAGCAGCGTGTAGCCGGCAAGCGCCAGATGCGCGAGGGCAGTGGCCAGGAAGAGCCCTTCCGGGAGCAGCCCCATCAAAGGGGCCGCCAGCAGCGGCCCAAACATCGTGCCGAAGCCATACAGCATGAGCAGCCCGCTGGAGACCTTCACGAAGTCCTCGGCATCGGCATGGTCGTTGGCATGGGCGACCGCAATCGAATAGAGCGTATAGGCAAAGGCGCCGTAGCAGGCCGTGGATACAAGCACCAATGTAGCCGAGCGAGGCTGGAACAGGGCTATGACAAGGGCGAAGAAAGCGGCTCCGAATGCGGCTCCAGCCAGTACGTAGCGACGATCGGTCCGGTCCGAGATGCGCCCGGCAGGCAGTTGCATGGCTCCGCCGGCTACAACCACGAGACTCATCATGAGGGCGATCACCGCCGTGGAAATGTCGATACGGGCGCCGTAAACCGCGCCAAGCGTGCCCCATGCGCCATTGGCGATGCCGATAAGCAGGCAGCCGACGGCCGGCCTCTTATACACATTTCCAGCCCACCGAAAGGGACCCATATTCGTATTCCGTTTTT
>QGUU01000497.1 GCA_003242525.1 Pseudomonadota bacterium
GGTCCGCGATGCGGCCTGCGGATGCCGTTTGCTGGCGTACGCGCAATGCCAGGGTCTCCAGCCCCTTCAGCAATACCCAGGCATTGAAGGGGGAGAGAGAGGGACCGGTGTGGCGGAAATAGTCGTGGAGGTTCTCGTCGATCCACTTCTTGTCCGAGAGAACGATTCCGCCCAGACAGCGGCCCTGCCCGTCTATGTGCTTGGTGGCGGAATAGACCACGACATGCGCGCCCAGTTCGAGCGGCTTCTGCATCATTGGCGTGGCGAAGACATTGTCCACGACCAGCCGCGCGCCGATGGAGTTGGCCAGGCCTGCAACGGCGGCTATGTCCACCACTTCAAGTGTCGGGTTGGTCGGGCTTTCCAGAAAAAACAGTTTCGTCTGCGGGCGGACCGCCCTCTCCCAGTTGGCTATGTCGCGGCCATCGACCAGCGTACATTCGATGCCGTAACGCGGCGCAAGCGTCTCGACCACCCAGCGGCACGACCCGAACAGTGCGCGGGCAGCCACGATATGGTCGCCTGCCTTGAGGCTGCACAGCACGGCGGCCGAGACGGCTGCCATGCCGGAAGCCGTGGCCCGCGCGTCTTCCGCGCCCTCGAGGGCGCACATGCGCTTCTCGAACATGTCGACCGTCGGATTGGAATAGCGCGAATAGACGAAGCCCGGCTCTTCGCCCTTGAAGCGCGCTTCCGCCTGCTCCGCCGTGACGTAATGATAACCCTGGGTGAGAAACATGGCCTCGGACATCTCGCCGAAGCCGGATCGCAGCGTCCCCTCGTGAACAAGTCTGGTCGCGGGTTTCCAGTTACGATTGCTGTCCGTCATGGTTCTCACCGACACAAAAAAACCGGCCGCGATAGCCGCAACCGGTGCCATGGGGTCGTCTCCTGGCGGTCCTTTAGCGACTTATTTAACGTGGCTGCAAGCCGACCGGCCAAATCACCACGGGATAACGGTCCTTTAGACCTCTGCCCGGCTTGCGTCAATCGACTGCAAGGGTAGAAATCGCATCGGTTCATCGTCGGGAGAACAGCTTTGCGCAAGACGGGCATCCTTCCCGATCAGGATATAGCGGAGTTGTTCGCGGCAGGCTCGCTCGCCGCGCCGCGGCCACTTGATGCCGACCAGATCCAGCCGGCGAGCCTCGACCTGCGGCTGGGCGCAAAGGCGTATCGAGTGCGTGCGTCCTTCCTTCCCGGCCCGGAAAGCACGGTCGAGGCCAAGCTGGAACGGCTGAAGCTGCACGAGATCGATCTGGCTGACGGCGCTGTTCTGGAAACAGGCTGCGTCTACATCGTGCCGCTCATGGAAAGCCTCGCGCTTCCAGCGGAGGTTTCGGCATCGGCAAACCCCAAGAGCTCGACGGGGCGGCTGGACATCTTCACCCGGGTCATGACCGACCACGGCCACGAGTTCGACAAGATCGCAGCCGGATATCACGGCCCGCTCTACATGGAGGTCAGCCCGCGCACTTTCCCGATCGTCGTGCGCCCCGGCTCACGCCTGTCGCAGATCCGTTTCCGCATCGGTCACGCCGTGCTTTCGGAAGAGGAGTTGCATGCGCTGCATCGAAGCGAAACGCTCGTGGCCACCGACCCGCCGGACATTTCGGGCGGGGGCATAGCGCTTTCCATCGACCTCGCGGGAGATGCAAGCGGGCTCGTGGGCTATCGGGGCAAGCACCATACGGGGCTGGTCGACGTCGACCGCCGCGCCGCATACGATATTGCCGATTTCTGGGAGCCCCTGTATCGCAACCGGACCGGCGAACTCGTGCTCGACCCGGACGAATTCTACATACTGGTCAGTCGCGAAGCCGTGCATGTTCCGCCGCTGCACGCCGCAGAGATGACGCCTTTCGATCCCCTGGTTGGCGAGTTTCGCGTCCATTATGCCGGCTTTTTCGACCCCGGCTTCGGCCATTCGGCGGCCGGGGGAACGGGCAGCCGGGCCGTGCTGGAAGTTCGCAGCCACGAGGTGCCGTTCATTCTCGAGCACGGCCAGATTGTCGGCCGTCTCGTCTACGAGCACATGCTCAGGCGCCCCAAGGCGCTTTACGGCGTCGATCTCGGCTCCAACTACCAGGCGCAAGGCCTCAAGCTGTCAAAGCACTTCCGACCGACCGATCGCTGAACGGCTGCCTGGCATTACAGCGGCTTCACCGTCACGTTCTCCGCCGCATCGATCTTAAGCGGGTTGCGCAGAGGCAGGCCGAAGTCCGGCGCCTCGATCTCGAAAACATCGCCCGCTTCGGTTCTTATCCCATCGGCAAAGGAAAGCGTCGCCGTGCCGAACATATGGACATGCACGTCGCCCGGCTGGCGGAAGACCGGATATTTGAAATGATGCCGCTCAAGATTGGCGATGCTGTGCGACATGTTCGCCTCGCCTGAGAGGAAGGCCTTCTCCCATAGCGTCTTGCCGCCCCGCACTATGCGGGAGGTGCCACGCACGTTCTGCGGCAGGTCGCCGACGAGTATCTCCGGACCGAAGGACGCATTCCTGAGCTTGGAGTGGGCGAGCCAAAGATAGTTGACCCGCTCCGTGACATGGTCGGAAAACTCGTTGGAAAGTGCAAAGCCGACACGGAAAGGCTGGCGGTCGTCGCCGATC
>QGUU01000498.1 GCA_003242525.1 Pseudomonadota bacterium
GTACCAGTTGCGCCAGCGGACCGATGATGCCGCGCTCCTCGGCGATCGGAATGAACACGGACGGCGCGACGAAGCCCAAATCCGGGTCGTGCCATCGCGCCAGCGTCTCGAAGCCGACGGTGCGGCGCGTGACAAGATCGACAATGGGCTGGAAATGTGGCTCCACTTCCCCGGCGGACACGGCGCGGCGCAGGGCCTGTTCTATCCGGGTGACGTGTTTTGCCGCCTCCTCCATCTCGCGTGTGAAGACGGCGACCTTGCCGCGGCCGGACCGCTTGGCGTGGTAAAGCGCGGTTTCGGCCTTGTCGATGAGGACTTCGGTCGTCTCGTCGCCGGAATAGAACAACGAGCAACCGACCGAGGCGGAAAGGCGGGCCGTGCGTTCCCCGACGTCGTAAGGCGCCGACAGAATTTCGATCAGCATTCGCGCCCGCTCTTTCGCGGCTTCCTGGGAAAACACCATCGGGTAAAGGAAGGCGAATTCATCGGCGCCGATCCGGCAGACGATGGAGTGATGGTCCATGGATGCGCGAAGCCGCATCGCAACCTGTATGAGAATGTCGTCGCCCGCCTTGTGTCCGAACAGATCGTTGATTGGCTTGAAACCGTCGAGGTCGAGAATGCCCACCGTAAAGGGTGCAGGGTCGTCCGCCCGGTCAGATATAAGGCGCTCGATCTTGTCGAAGAAGCGGCGGTGATTGCCAAGGCCGGTCAGCGGGTCGGTGAAGGCGAGGTCCGAACTTTCCCTGTTTCCCTGCCCGGTGACAAACGTAGTTTGCATCGGTTTTCCTGTTATCATGCCGGAATTGCGGGGACACTGGCAGCAAACCCTTTAGGAAACGTATCTCTCACGGCGCATTTCAGGGGTATTCGTCCTTGGACGGTTAATCTGCCGGGCACGGCCCAGAAGGACGGCTGCGGGATCGAAGGCCTGCTGTCTTGAGAACTGCATGCTGAGCCGATCCCCGATTGGCAGCGCGACCGCAAGGCGCTACATGAGCGGCACGCCAACCCAGCTGTAGGAACAGCCATGCCGCTAGATATCGCCGTCCAGATGGACCACGTCTCCACCATCAATGTGCTGGGCGATACGACCTTCGCGCTTTCGCTGGAAGCGCAGCGGCGCGGCCATCGTTTGTACCACTATACGCCCGACCGGCTTGCCATGCTGAATGGACGGGTGTTTGCAGCGGTCGAGGAGATGCAGCTGCGCGACGAGAAGGGGAATCATTACTCGCTGGGCGAGAAGGTGCGGACCGATCTGTCGCAAATGGACGTCGTGCTGCTGCGCCAGGATCCGCCCTTCGACATGAACTACATCACCACCACTCACATGCTGGAGCGCATCCACCCCGGGACACTGGTGGTGAACGATCCGGCATGGGTGCGCAACAGTCCGGAAAAGATCTTCGTCACCGAATTCCCCGACCTGATGCCGGAAACCCTGATCACCAAGGATGTCGGGGAGGTCATGGCCTTTCGCCGCGAGTACGGCGACATCATCGTGAAGCCGCTCTACGGCAATGGCGGCGCCGGTATCTTCCACCTCCCCGAAGCGGATCGCAATCTTGGTGCGCTGCTTGAAATGTTCACGCAGCTCTTTCGCGAGCCGTTCATCGTGCAGCGCTACCTGAAGGACGTGCGCAAGGGCGACAAGCGCATCATACTGATCGACGGAGAGCCGGTTGGCGCCATCAACCGCATACCATCCGAGACGGAATCGCGCTCCAATATGCATGTCGGAGGTCGCGCGGAAAAAGCGGAACTGACGGAGCGCGAGCGGGAAATCTGCGCCCGAATCGGCCCGGCCTTGCGGGAGCGCGGCTTCATCCTCGTCGGCATCGATGTGATCGGCGACTGGATGACGGAGATCAACGTCACCTCTCCAACCGGCATTCGCGAGGTAAAGCGCTTCGGTGGAGCGGATATTGCTGCGCTGTTCTGGGACGCGGTGGAGGCGAAGCGGGGCTAGGCTCCATTCCACCCTTGCAACCGGTTGCAACCAGAACGAAGTGTGACTCAACGCTATGTTCTTCAAACGTTCTTGATTTGACCCATGTTTCATGCTTGTCTGCTCGCAGCGGGCTCCGCAGCAGGGAGCAGGCTTGCAGGAGACGGGGCGGGGACAAGAACATGGTGGCGCGGGTTCGTACCGTGGCATTCCAGGGCATCGAAGCGGTGCCTGTGGACGTGCAGGTGATGGTTGCGCCGGGCAAGGTGGGCATGTCGATTGTCGGCCTGCCCGACAAGGCGGTTGCGGAAAGCCGCGAGCGGGTGCAGGCGGCGCTGCACGCATCAGGCCTTTCGATGCCCGCGAAACGGGTGACGGTCAATCTCGCGCCCGCCGACCTGCCCAAGGAAGGCAGCCATTACGACCTTCCGATTGCGCTCGGACTGATGGCTGCCCTGGGCGCCGTGCCGGCAGACATGCTCGCCAGTTACGTGGTGCTGGGCGAGCTTTCGCTCGACGGTACCATAACGGCCGTTGCCGGCGCCCTGCCGGCGGCCATCGGTGCCCATGCCGACGGCAGGGGCCTGATCTGTCCGCACGCCTGCGGCCCCGAAGCGGCATGGGCCGGCGAAACACTGGATATTCTGGCGCCCCCCAACCTACTCC
>QGUU01000499.1 GCA_003242525.1 Pseudomonadota bacterium
GAAACAGTGTGACATTGTGCGGGGAGGTGTATGGAACTGCTATCGAGCGTGCCTATTGCGCGGAAAACTGATCCGGAGACGAGTCATCTGGCCGCCGAGGAAGTGACGGCCAGCGGCCGGCGGGCGGTGCAGCAGCACGCCGTGCTGGCGGCGGTGATGGCGCATCCTGGCTTGACCAGCCGCGAGCTGGCGCAGGCGGCTGGCATGGATCGGTACGTGGCTGGCCGCAGGCTGCCTGAATTGGAGGCAGCCAAGAGGGTGCGCAAGGGCGAGGCGCGCGAGTGTCGCGTTAGCAAGCGCCGGGCCGTGACATGGTGGCCGGTATGACCAAGGAACTGGCCCAGCGCACCGAGCGCGACCCCAACGGCATCGACCCGCACAAGCCGGGCGCCAAGCTCGACGCCGGCAAGGTCGAGCCTGAGCTGATCCAACGCGGCTTTGCCCGCGCCCTACTGGCGGTGGCCGACGTGGGCACCTACGGCGCGACCAAGTACACCCGCGACGGCTGGGAGAAAGTGCCAGAGGGTGTACGCCGGTACACCAACGCAATGTATCGGCACCTGAGTGCCGAGCACCGGGGCGAGGAGTGCGACCCTGATAGCAAGCTGCTGCACGCCGCGCATGCCGCCTGGAACGCGCTGGCGCGGCTGGAGCTGATGCTGCGCGAGAAGGAATCCGAGGCGAGGGAGGCAAGCCATGGATAGAGGCGGCGGGCCTTGTATGGAAGGGGCCGGCGCGGAAATGTGTGGTCAGTAATCGAATGGCTGTGACTTGGTGGCCGGCTTCGTGATTTAGGTCGGCCCCTTTCCAGGGGCCGGCCTGTTACTTGGGCGCGACAAGCAACGTCTCGTGCTGCCTTGTCATGAGCTTGTAGTATTCCAGGAGCGCCGGGTTCATCCTGGCGATTCCTCTTTCCCAGTCCTGCCATGTGCGGCGCGCCACGCAAACTACGGCCGCCGCCTGGGCCTGAGAATGTCTTGCCCGGTCCCGAGCGCGCTGTATTTCCTCCGGTGTTGGGAATCTCATGGCGTAACTGTCAGCATGGCGCCAATCAGATAAATCAGCGCGATGCAACAGATCGCGGCTATCAGGGCCAGAACCGAGTGCCCGAATTTTTCATCGTCCTCGCGCGCCTTGTCCCAGGCTTCCAATAGATGTTTCATGAACAAATCCTCTCGCTGGATTGAAAACATGCGGCCCTGGTCCGGGCCGCCCCTTGGTCTGTGTTGATGGAATTGTACGGAAAACGTGCGGCGCATGAAATTAGAATATAACTATCGCCAGGAAGTGCGCGATTGAATGAGTAAATTGGAATGGATTTGGAACCGGGCGGTTGTTTTTCGGGGATCAGTTGGGGTAGAATTAAGCGCTGTATTCCTCCGCTTTTCGGCCGGCGGGTTCTGCCTCCTCCCTCCTTGGTCCCTCCGTTCCCGCCGGCCGAATCTTTTCCCACGCGACAAAGAGAATCCGGGCATCGTCAATTGCCTGTCCCGTCCCCTCCCACCCAATCCCGGAGTCGTGCACGCCAAGCGCGTGCATTGCGGTCCTGAATGCGTCGTTGATGGCGTCTTCTGTTGGGTCAACCGGCTCGCCAAGAGGCTCCTCCGGGGGGGTGCTGAGCGCGCAGATAGGGATGATGGCGGTGATGTTCTCGCGCGCTTCGACCAGGAACATGATTGCGGGCATATTGTTTCCCCCAGACAACTCGAATCGCGGAAATCATGTGTTGTTTCGCGGGCTTATCTCATGGTGATTCTTTCCTGCCCTTAGACGTTGGTATAATTGACGGCTGGTGGTAGAATCAAGCCGCTGGCGGCTTGGCCGGGTGTTTGGACAGGTGACGAGCGGCGCTGAAGTAGGTTCCGGCCAGTCGCCAGCCACGGCGCTGCAAAAAAGAAAGGCGCCCAAAGGCGCCTGCGCTCTAGAGCCCCAATTTCCGGGCGATCAGGCGCCCGAGGATGAAGCCGGTGGCGATGATGGTGATGCAGAGCGGGATCATAGGGGCTCCCTCTGGCAGAACACATATTCTGCGCCGCCAAACGTCGTTGCCCAGACGTTGTTTTCGTCCAAGTAATAGCAGTCGGTCATGCCGTCGAAATATCCCAACCGGAAACGGTCGGTGATTGCCCACACCTCTTTCAGGTCGGGGCCGCCGGACCATCGGATGTTGATGGTGCTGTAGCGTTCACGTCGGACGGAGAATTTGACGCCTGGGAAGGCCCGCTTCAGCAGGGCCCGGATGTTTTTGGCGGCGGTGTCGATGTCATCGCCGACCAGGAGATAGGGATATTCGGCCAGGAGTTTGGCGCGGGTCTGTTCCCAGCTCTCTTTTTTGGCCTGAGTTTTTGCTGCTTCTTGGGCCTTGCGAATGGCGGCCGCCGCGCGAAGTTGCGCAAGATCGCCATCGCTTACGCGCTCGTCCAGCACCAGGATGCGGTGCTCGCAGCCGTTTCGCTGGCTATGGTGGGCGAGAAGCTGTATCGGAAAATCAATTATCCGGCCGTCGTGCAGGATGATGTTGCACGTTTCGGAGCCGGGGCAATCCGGGTTTGCGCGGACGCTGACAATCGCGCCCTTGCCCATTGGGTTGTGTATGTCGCCGGTGTATTCGAC
>QGUU01000500.1 GCA_003242525.1 Pseudomonadota bacterium
TCGCCTCGCCGCGGCGGGGCGGCTGTCCCCGGCAGATCCGGTTTCGCGCCATCTGCCGCAGTTCATGCTGAGAATGGCGGACGGAGAGGTTGCCAGCCCGACGGTCGGCCACCTCATGGCGCATACTGCTGGTCTTGATTATCGTTTCCAGCAGCCAGCGAACGGCGCCTACGCGCAAGCAGGGATTTCCGACGGGCTGGATGACGAACCCGTATCGCTTTCCGAAAACATCAGGCGAATTGCCTCGGTCCCGTTGGATCGTATGCCTGGAAGCGGCTGGCGCTACTCGGTTGCCACGGACGTCCTCGGCGCTGTCATAGAGAAGGTAACGCGGCAGACGCTCGACCGGGCGGTCGCTGAGCTTGTGACCACTCCCCTTGGGCTGGATACACGATTCCACTGGCCCGCCAATGAATTGGCTGCGCCGTATTTCGATGCGCAGCCGGCGCCTCTTCGCATGACAGGCGTAACCACGGCGCCCTTGCCATTTGTCGTCGGCCCCGGTGTGCGCTTCGACCCCCTCAGGATCGAGCGCAAGACAGCATGGCTCTCCGGTGGCGCCGGAATGGCTGGGCGCGCTCATGACGTATTGACGCTGCTCGAGGCATTTCGCGCGGGCAAGTTCCTCGACGAAGAGTGGCGTGCTGCTGCGCGTGAACCCCGCATCGGCGAAGAGGCCGAAGCTCAGGGACCGGGCTGGGGCTTTTCCTGGATGGGGCCGTGCTCCTTGACCCCGTGAAGGCAAACAGCCGCTGGAGTCAAGGCTCCGTTTCATGGGGAGGCGTCTATGGCGCTTGGTGGGGCATCGACTTTGTCCGCAAACTTTCGGTTGTCGCGCTGACCAACACCGCCTTCGAGGGGATGATCGGTCAGTTCACGCACGACATTGCAGCCGCCGCAGTCGAGGGTTCTTCATCATGAGCGCCACACAAAGTTCGCCACCCAGAGGCGAAAGTGTCACAACATTCGTCCTCTAGGTGGTGTCACATTTTGGGGGCCAGCGTTGTCATACCATTGCGACCACCTTTCAAAGGAGATGACGATGGCAGAAAGGAAAACCTCCTCCATTGACCCGTATGCCAGGATCCTGATCAACGTGTACGAAGTTGAGCCTGACAAACGGGCCGACCTGGCGAGCGCGCTTTCAGAGATGGGCGGTGCGAAATGATGAATAGTTTCGCAGCAGGATTTAGTCCTGCACCCCCCATTCTCATAGCAATCGTCTATCACACAGGATACGGACATACAGAACGGCAGGCAGAAGCGGTCAAGGTCGGTGTGCAGGAAGTGCCAGGGGCCGAATGCATTTTGATGAGGGTCGAGCAGGCACAGGGGCGCTGGGATGAGCTATCCCGGGCGCACGCAATTGTATTTGGTGCGCCGACTTACATGGGCGGACCTTCCGCGCAATTCAAAGCATTTCAGGACGCTACTTCAAATGCGGTGATGTCAAAAGGCTATCTCTGGAAAAACAAGATTGCTGCCGGATTTACAAATTCGGGTGCAAGATCCGGAGATAAGCTCGCGACTCTCGTACAATTGGCTCTCTTTGCTGCTCAGCACGGAATGCACTGGGTCAATCTGGATCTACCTCCGGCGAACAACTCGACATCAGGTACGGATGCGGACTTAAACCGGCTGGGGTTTTGGCTTGGGGCCGCAGCACAATCGAATGTCGACCAGGGCCCCGATGTGGCACCTCCAGAGTCTGATCTGGCAACAGCCCGTTATCTCGGCAGGCGGGTAGCTCTCACAACACTTCAGTTCATTCGAGGCCGGCAGGCGATGCCCGCTGCAGCCTCTGGTATGGAGTGGTGAGGTCGATTGTAGCTCAAATTTTGCATTCGAGATCCAGGAGACAGCTTGGCTGCCCGCGCTCGGAACGATGGACCATCTCAGCCCTGACCTCCCGTCCTTCGAACTGCGGCCGCAGTTACTTCGCCTTGCCTATCGCATGCTCGGTTCTGTCGCTGATGCGGAAGACGTGGTTCAGGATGCGTATGTTCGCTGGCTTGGGATCGACCGAGGTTCGGTCCGCGAGCCGGCGGCGCTGCTTCGCACCATCGTCACCCGGCTATGTCTTAATGAGTTGAAATCGGCCAGGCGCAAACGCGAGAGCTACGTAGGACCATGGCTGCCGGAGCCGATTATCGACATGGGCGAGCCACACCCCCTAGACGCTATCACCCTGCCGCTGATGGTTGCGCTGGAACGCCTGTCTCCCCTGGAAAGGGCCGCATTTCTCCTTCATGATGTTTTTGGTCTCGGCTTTGACGAAGTAGCGGTCGCCATTGGCAGAGAACCGGCGGCTTGCCGGAAACTTGCAAGTCGCGCACGCAATCACATCCAAAGTGCCCGGCCGCGATTCCCGGTGACAAAAGAGCATGGATTGAAGCTCGCCATGGCTTTTTTCGAGGCCTCTCGAAATGGCGATATGTCAAAGTTACGTTCTCTTCTTGCCGACGATGTCGTTGCTTACACTGACGGTGGAGGAAAGGTATCTGCCTCTCCGCGTCCGCTGAGGGGCATCACCGTGGTAATGGACCGGCACGCACAGCTTGCACACGACTTCAGAACCTCGCCTTCGGTTCTGGTTAGCTATGCCTTGG